>WLCQ01000031.1 GCA_009705225.1 Actinomycetota bacterium
CCGGTGATCTCACAGGTGAGCTCGGGTGCGGTGGCGGTGCAGGTTGCATCGCCCGGAGCGCCGGTGACGACGTACTCGGTGATGGCCGAGCCCCCGTCAGATTCCGGTGTCGTCCATGTGATGGTCGCCGAACCGATGCTCGCTGAGACGGTCACGTCCTGCGGAGCAGTGGGAGCGACGAGGTTATGCAGTTCGGTCACGGTGTTGTTGCTGTAGTTCGGGATCCAGACGGCATCGTCACCGACCGAGCTACTGCTGGGCTTCGAGAAGTTGTACGGGCTCCCGCTGAGGATGGCGGCCACGGTGCCATCGGCCTTGTTGATGACGGTGACCTTGTCGTCGGCGCTGTTCGGGATCCAGAGGTAGTCGCCGTAGACGACCGAGAGACCAAAGCCGTTGAACTGGTAGTCATCACCGCTGAGGACCCTGACGAGATTGCCGGTGGCGATATCCATCTGGGTGATGACCTTTGTGGCATTGCTGATGGTCCAGATCGAGACACCGTCGGAGAGGGTCTGACGCAGACCGTTGAAGCTGGCTCCCGGGGTGGTTGTGTTGTTGTAGCTCGCCGCGAAGTAGCTGCCCTCGGTAGGAGTGAGGTTGAGCTTGGTGACAGCATTCGTGCCGGTGTTCGGCACCCAGACGTTGGCGCCATCGGAGGTGATGATGAACGGCCAGCTGAAGTTGTACGGGGACCCGGAGAGCGTGGCGGCAATGGTTCCGTCGGTATTCAGCACGGTGACCCTGCCTGCGCAGTTCTGGGCGACCCAGATCTTCCCGCCAGCGGGAACGATGCCCGAGGGGCAGCTGAAGGTGGCGTCGGTAAGGGTTTGGGTGACCGATCCGGATGCGATATCGACGACGTAGATCTTGTTGGTGTCGTAGCTACTGATCCAGAGTTTTCCGTCGTATGCCGTCATGAAACTCGGCTTGAGCGCCCCCGAGATCGACTGCTCGAACTCACCGGTGGCGGTGGACATCTGGGTGATGGTTCCGCTTCCCGCGTTGGCGACGAAGAAGTGTCCGTCGTACACGACCGAGGTGCCGGGCTGGTCGAACCCGTACGAATCATCGGAATAGACGGTGACGTCGTAGTCAGTCGGAGCGGTAGCCCCTGCTCGACCTACGAGGGTGATGGCGAGAATGAAGGTGGCACTCAGGATGGCCACGGCGGTCATGGACTTGGAACGAACAGGTTTCAGAAGGTTTTGTATCATTCCTATATTGTAGGAATCTTCGATTCCGGTGGCAAACCCCAGACCTTAGGGCTACGCGTCCCATCGAATCGCCAGCGATGCCATCGCAGTCGGCGTTTCGTGCGCTGGTCCGCGGCACGAGCGGACTGTGGATTCTCCGTGCGATCAGTTCACCAATCCAAGCGCTTGTTTGATTCGTTCGACCCCGGACTCTGGAGTCGAACGGGGGAGGCGAAGCACCGGAACAGACCGGCAGAGTCTCGCAAGCGCGGTCATCGAGTCGGGCATCGTATGGGTGGCGGCGAAGACGTGGCTGAGGAGTTCTGTCACCGCGTCCACGTCCCCAAGCAGTTGCTCCTCGGAGTTCTCAGGCTCGAGCAGGATGAGCGCGGCAACTCGACCGCCCGCCGACACCTCGCCCAGTTCACCAACCGGAACATGTCGCTTGTCGACGACGAACCCGTCGTCGAGCGGCAGGCCGAGTAATTCGAGGGAACGCGGTCCGAGATCAAGGGCTTTCGGATATGGCCGGACCTGAAGGTCACTCGGATCGATCATCACGAGTTCGTCGGTGACGTAGCCACCTCCGGATTGCACGAGCGCAGCGGTCAAGGTGCTCTTGCCCCGTCCGCTCTGACCGGCGACGACCACGACCGATCCGCCGAACTCGACTGCACCCGCATGGAGCATGATGGAACCAGTGTTGCTCGCAGTTGCCCACTGGTTGATCCGCTGGAGTGTGGTTTCGATGGCTTGCGCTGCGCCGATATTCCGATCGCGACGGCGCCCCTGCTCGTAGATGGAGACCAGGTCTCCGTCGACTCGTGGTCTTTCGACGATGTGAATCGAGATCGGCCGCATTGTTCCCTGCGCGGTTTCCGCATCGACGTCGCCGCTGCTGACACGCAACGGTTCGAGGATCCGGTCCAGATAGTCGCCAATCTCTGCCCGATTCGTGGCAATCGTGGCGACTACATCACCGAACTGCCACGGGCCATGGATCTCGATCCCGGGGAGGCGGTCGAGTGCGTGCTCGGTGACAACGGCCCAAGCCTGCCGCCGAGTCCTCCGGGCATGCCGAGCTGCGGCACGTTCGTCAATTTTCGCGGGCTCTGCGGATGCCGCCGCTTCGTCATCACCCGGGAGTGTCTCCGCCGATTCCGGCCGAAGGTCCACGATCCCCGCCTCGACGAATACGTCGAGTGCTTTGTGGACGATCGAGGACACGAGTTGGCGTTCCATTCCGCTCTCAGCAGCGAGTTCGTCGATGACTGCCCCGATCATGCGCTCGCCGTCGAGAGAGGCCCACACGATGGTGCTGGAGCCGTTCAGGACATGACAGCTGTCAGTCGACCGATCGAGGATCACGGTCTGGTCGTCGATCGTTGCGATGCGCAGGTCCGAAACGATTACCGGCACCAGCGTGTCGTCGGTGTCGTCGGCGTTCTCCGAGATGCTCATGGTTGGCCGATCACAGTGCCACGGGACCGATGGCATTGCGACGGATGAGATAGTTCCGGGACTCGTGAGGGCAATCGCGCACGAGCGCAGGATACTGGGCCTTCCGTCTGCGACAGCCACGCGACGTTCAGCGTCTGGCTGCAGGATTGGTACCCTCGGGGGTATCAAAGTCAGAAAAATCTACGTCCGATACCGAGCAGATCGGTTCCACCCAGGTTCACGGGAACTTCGCGGTGAATCGAAGTGAAGAGGAATGCATGAAGATCGATGACGGAGTGAAGGCTGACCTCCAACGACGTCTGCGTCGCGTAGAGGGACAGGTGAGAGGGATCCAGGGCATGCTCGAGGAAGATCGCGAGTGTCGAGACATCGTCACCCAGATCGCCGCAGTGACCAAGGCGATGGAGCAGGTCGGATTCAAGATGCTTGCTTCCGGTCTGGTTTCCTGCCTGCAGGACCCCGAGCGCTCGGCTGCGCAGGGTTATCCCCTCGAAGAGGTCGAGCGCCTCTTCCTCAGATTGAGCTGATCGCAGCGGCGCATCAGCGGTGACAGGTATTCGGCGCATGATCTGCGATGTTCTTCGGCCAGAAGTGTGGGGAGCAGTGGCTGACGCCGGACACTCGTGCCTCATGCTCGCTGCCGCAGCTTCACCCGGTGATTCGTTCGGCGGCCGTACTCAGTAGGTTCTCGTACATGTCCGAGCCGGCGCCGAAGACTTGCGTTGTCTGCGGACGGACGATGCAGTGGCGCAAGAAGTGGGAGCGTTCGTGGGATGAGGTCCGCTACTGCTCGACAGCCTGTCGTCGGCGGGGAGTGCAGTCGGTCGACCGTGAGTTGGAGTCGGCGATTGTGGAGCTGCTCACGGAGCGCTCGCGCGGTTCGAGCATCTGTCCGAACGATGCAGCACGAGTCGTGGGCGGCGCTGAATGGGAGCAGCTTGCTGAACCCGCCCGCGCCGCAGCACGACGTCTGACGGCTGTTGGCCGGACCGAGATCACCCAGGCGGGTCGAGTGGTGGATCCGTCAACGGCGAAGGGCCTCATCCGGATCCGACTGAGATGACCGCACCCGATCCTGGGGCCAGCAGCCCGTCCGCTTTGGGTTCAGCCCGGATCGACGTTTCATAACTCGCTGTCGTTAGGGTCAACGCAAGCAGTAGCTCCAAAGCGAACGAGGAATATCGATGTCGAAGTACACGGTGAGTGTCGAAAGCTCGAAGACGGCCGAAGAAGCCTTCGCTTACATGGCCGATCTGCGTAACTTCGCCAACTGGGACCCGGGCGTTCTCACTGTCACCCAAGTTGCAGGCGACGGGGCCGGTCCGACATCAAGCTTCGATGTCACCGTGAAGAGCGTCGGCGGGGGAACGGTGCTGCGCTACGAGACTGTCGAGTACGACCAGCCCGGCAATCTCTTGGTCAAGGCCCGGAACTCCACGTTCACCTCGATCGACAGGATCAATATCGCTGCGAGAGGTGAAGGATCGATTGTCACGTACTCCGCGGAGGTGCTCCTCAATGGTTGTCTGAGCCCGCTCAATCCGTTGCTCGGATTGGTCTTCACCCGCATTGGTGACCGTGCCGCAGTGGGTCTTCGACGCGTGCTTGCGTAGTCCCCGACGCGTGACCGGGCTCTCTCAACGATGAGCGGACTGTTGATTCTCGGTTAGGGGATCGACGTAATGAGTCCTTGAAATTGCTGTGACCGGTTACTTCCGCGGAGTTTGCTGTTGCTGAGGAGTTCCGTGAAGACGTTTAGCGCGCCAAGAAACTGCTCCGCGGAGTTCTCGGATCACAGCGCCACGGGACCGATGGCATCTTGATCGACGAGATGGTTCTGGGACTCGTGAGGGGAGTGGGGCACGTGTGTAGGAAACTGGGCTTGACTTCGACCACTGAGCCCGACTGTTCGGCTTCTCAGCAGTTCGGAAGGTCGGGTTGGAACACCGCGACCCCGGCTTCACCCATGCGCTCGGCGAGTCCGTCGGGATAGGAATCCCCGATTGGGTCGGCGTACTGCCGTCGTTGTCTCGACATGTTGTTGCGGGCGAACTGCTCGCCGAACCGGTCGTCAAGGGCGATGGTGAAGAAGACGCTTTGGCGAGTAGTCCTCGGCAGGTGTTCCGCGATTCGGCTGAGCGCTGCGGGCTCGCCCGGGGCATGCGTGGACCGAGTGACTCGACGGATGATCTTGGAGACCGACATGCCGGTGGTGTGCATGATGCGTTCGGTGCTGCTCGGTCGGCGACCCCGATGATCGATGCGAACATCGAACAGCACGGCATCGCCCGCCCGTGAAGCGATGGATCGAGCGCCATCCTCAGAGGATCCCCATTGTCTCGACCGGTGGCTTCCGGGGGCGACCGTCAGTCCTGCCTCATCGAAGTGGTCCTGGAGATAAATGGCCATCTTGATGACACGACACTCTTCGACGAAGCAGTCCTCGTCGAAGTAGCAGTCGCCCGAACCGGTGTCCTTATGCCAAGCGCTGAAGGAGTCCTGATGGATATCGCAATGACCGGTGAAGAGGAGGTCGTTCGAGCCGTAGGCATCTCGGTAGGTCTCGAGCACCTTCGGGTGGGAGAAGACCCAGCTGATGTCGGGGCATTCGATCGCCGCGTTCGGTTGGGTCCAGCCCAGATTGAACGCACTGCCGCGCTCGCCGAAGTGAGTTGTGAGCGTTCCCCGAAGGCGCGCAACCTCATCGGGGTCGAGTACGGAGGGGACGACTGCGAAACCGGACTCATCGAGTTCGTTCCGTACACTCATTGGCTCTCCTCTCGGGCTTCGATGCTGGTGCGCAAGGCTGGACGTACTGAGCCCTTCGCGGAGCCGGTCCCACGACGACCCTCATTGGGGGTGGTGGTCATGGAAAGCACGTTAGCGATTCAGCTGGGAACTCGCCGATCGTGCTCGATATACGCGTTGGGCTCAAGCACGGTGACGAATCCAGCCTTTGTCAGCCGATATCCAAAATCGATATCGAACCAGTCCAGCGGGAAGAAATCCGTATCCCAACCGCCAATCTGATCCCACGGGGCCAGCCGGGTGAGCGCTCCACTCGATACGACCCAGTCGAGTCGCTGATTGCGACCGAAGTTCTCAGAAGTCGCTGCACTGTCACACGAGTCGTGTACATTGGTTTCTACATCAAGAGCGGCCCACTTCTGTGGGCCCGGCAACCTGGGTTGACACCCAAGGTGCCTGCCAGTCTCGGCTGGGATGGGGCGTCTTCGGACGCAACGAAGTGTCAGTGCTGAAACGAACAGAACGTCCTCCGCTCAGCAACTCGTCGTTGTGCGCTCGCCGCACACGTTGAGGCCACAGTCGCCCCTCCCAGTCAGCGGCAGCCCACCAGGTGTCGACCCCCGAAAGGGTCAACATGGCGGCAACCCCAAATCTCACTCTGAGCCCGAATCGGGTCACCCCTGCGGTCGATACGCGAAAGCGTGGTCGCCTGCAGAAACCCGACGGCCCTCCTGCTCGTCGACCTCGTCGGGCCAAGAAGAAGGACCCGACTGCGTTCACTTCCGAACTCGGTATCCAGGGTTGGGCGGGTCTTGACTCCGTGCTGCTCGCCGCACTCGCCCTTGAAGCTCCTGTGCTGTTGGTCGGTGCCCATGGAACGGCCAAGACACTTGTCGCCGAACGGTTTGCGACCGCACTCAACCAGCGCTTCCGCCACTACAACGCGTCGCTTCTGAACTACGACGACCTTGTTGGCATTCCTGTCCCCGATGACAACGGAGGCCTGAACTACCTCGGTGCTGCTGGAGCGGTATGGGATGCCGAGTTTGTCTTCCTCGATGAAATCAATCGCTGCCGGCCAGACCTCCAGAACAAACTCTTCCCGCTGGTGCACGAGTGTCGTATCGCTGGTGAGGATCTGGGGGAACTGCGCCACCGCTGGGCGGCGATCAACCCGCCTGGACTTCTGGGCGATGCGGACTCGCACTACTTGGGCGTTGAAGAACTTGATGAGGCGCTGATCGATCGTTTCTGGTTCATCGTGCCGGTTCCGAACTGGAACGAGATCGGTCGTGACGAGCGCATTGCGTTGGTGCGATCCGGCGCCGAACCGAACACACAATCGGACGCCGACGTTGCGCCCGACCACCTTATTGAGCAGACCGCCGCTGCACTCGAGGTGATCGATGCGGCCAGTGGTGATCGCATCGCCGATTACGTCGTCACTCTTGTTGATGAGCTGGCAAGGAGTGGTGTGCTTCTGAGCCCCCGGCGAGCTCGACTGTTGTTGCGAGCAATCTGTGCAGTCCACGCCGCACGGATTGTGCTCAATGGCGAAGATATCGACCTCGTGAAAAGCGCTGAGATCGCACTGGTTCACGCGCTGCCGAGTCGGGCGACATCAACACCGCCGGTCTATGCGCAGGTGCTCGCCGCACATCGTCAGGCATGGGAACTCACCGACCTCGAACAGGGTGCGCTTCAGCGAGAACTGTTGGAGGAGCCCGATGCGGTTCGACGAGTCTGGCTGGCCGCGCAACGCGGCGGTGATGATCAACTTCTTGCTCGACTGATCACCGCAGCGTTCGCCAAGAGTCCGTCGACAGCCGACCAGTACGCCATAGCCGTGGTGTTCGCTCGAGCGTTTGCTGATCGAGATCTCACACCGGCGGCTTGGTCTCCCATCTGCGAACTTGCGCAGACCGTGTTGGTTCCTCGCGACGAAGAGCAAAGGGTTTGTCAGGGAACCGAACTTGGGGTCGTGCGGGAAATCAGGGCGTACATCGCGCAAACCGAGTGTGATGATCTCGACCGTGCGTTCATGAATGGAGTCAACGGCGATCATTTCGCCAATGTCGCCGACTGGCGCACGGTCGTGCAGCGATATCGGGACTATCGCACGTTGTTCGGGGTAGGTCTATGAGAGGCGCGCCTCGTACCACCGTGCACATCTCGGTGCCGAAACTCCGTGACACCTGGGTGGTGTTCCCGGTCACCGGAACCGAAAAGCCACTCAGTGCCGCGGCCCGCAGAGCTTGTGAGGAATTTTGGCAGTCGCTCGACCTTCACGGCGCCGTCATGGTGATCGACCTGTTGTCACCACTTGGCGAGAAGGCCGCAGTTCGGCTCACCCCGATCGTGTGTGAGGACCGACAACTCACGCTCAACATCGCCCATCGAATCCGCGACGGATTTCTCCACACCCGATTCCCCCTTCTCCAGAAACTCGATGGCGAGCCCCACCATTGGGCCACCGACGACCCACGCCTTGTTGAACTCGTGAATACCACTCGGAAGGAAACCCCACTATGACTATCGCAACCCTTGATCGCTCTCGCACGCTGCAGGATCGACTGTCCTCATGCATCCCCGGAGCCACCTTTGAACTCGAGGCATTTCTTCGGTTGGTCGAGATCCGCGAGACAACGGATGTGCCAACGGCTGCAGTGACTACGGGTGCGACAAGCAAACTGCTGTTGAACCCCGACTTTGTCGAAAAGTACTGCCGGCATGATGAACATCTCTTTCTTCTGGTGATGCATGAGCTGTGGCATGTGTTGTTTGCGCACACTCGTTTCAGCAGCGCACCTACGGCGGCAGAAAACATTGCGTTTGACGCAATCATCAACGCAGAACTCACGCAGCAGTTCCCCGAGATCCAGTATCGAGGGTTCTTCGAAGAGATCAATCCAGTCGATTCGTTTCCTGGTCGGCTGTTGCGTGCGCCGGAAGGTTGGCCCAACAACCCGAACTATCGCGGCCCCGGACCTCGAGGAACCGCTCAGATCCTTGCTCGGCTCTACCCGGTACCGGGCAAGTATGTGGCATCGCCGACCTACAGCGAGATTGTGAAACTCGTCGAAGCGGGGATGAAAAGCAAACGCGAGGGTTCTCTTCGTCTCCCGAGTTTGAAGGGCAATGACTGCGACGAGGCATTCATCCTCGGTGATCACACCGGTGAGAACCAAGGGAGAGACGCGCTCGCCAATCCGCTCATGAGAAGTGCCTTGAGCGATGTCACAAAGTCTTGGCCCTCGCCGCAAGGTGATCTTGCTCCAAACGCAGGTCTCTGTGACGCAACAAATCGGTGGATCGTTGCACCGGTGAAAGCATTCCTCTCCATTGAGCAGGCGATGGAAGTTGTGCTTCGTCGGGCATGTACGCCGGCCCGCCAAGGCGTTCCCCGGCGTGATCGTGTGACGCGACCTAGCAAAGTCCAGACTCCAATTCCGGCAGCTCGGGATCGCCAGCGCGCGGCCCGCAAGCAACTCGGCATTCATTCGCTGTTGTGGAACAGTGAGGTGGAAGAACGACGCATCGTGAACGGTCAACCAGGAACGGTGCTGGTGTATCTCGATGTTTCCGGCTCAATGAGCTACGAGCTGCCACGACTCATTGTTCCATTGCGAAAGTTTGTTGAGCGTGGTCTCGCGACAACATGGCAGTTCTCGACGATCGTCGAACCTCTGCCGCTCGAAGAACTCCGGTTGGGACAGGTAACAACCACAGGCGGAACCGCAGTGATATCCGTACTGGAACACGCTCTCCAGCAACCGAACGTTTCGAGCGTGGTTCTTGTAAGCGATGGCTTCGTCGAGGAAACCGATGCGTCGGTGATCCGCAAACTTAGGGATCGCGGAATCACAATCGAGTCGGTGGTGTGCGCCGGAGGATCTGTCTCACCGCTCGACAAATTGGGATTCGTCACAAAGCTGGTGGACCAATGAGCGGCGCGCTTCGAGTCTCCGAGTCAGTCACGCCAGGACATGTTGATCGCTGTGCTGATGCGATCGCAGAACGGTTCGTGGAAGAAGCGAACACGCGCTTCGGTGGTGCACGTTGTGGCATCGAAGTGGCTCTCAACGCAGAAGAGGTGGTGCTCCAGGGCTATGTCCTCACGCTTCCGCCGCTGGACGATTCCCTGTTTCCTCGCGGGTACAGAATCATCGACTTCGCATCAAGCGAGGACCTGACCCGGGTGGTGAACGAAACACTTGTCGAGTGCGGCTATGGGGGGACGCATGAGCAGCCACTGAAGGTGCGATCGCAACTGTTGGTCGACGACATCGAGGACGACGAGCAGTTGAATTCAGCGTTCAGTGACGATCAAGTCATTGTCGTCGGTTACGCGACTCCGGAAGATGCACACGCAAACCTTCCAATCGAAACGTATGCGGCACGCGAAGCACAACGAGCGTTGTTTGATTGCGCGCTGGATCATCCAGACGTGCTTGGGCCCGACGGCAAAGTGCTCCTAGGCATCGTCGAAGACTCCAGCGTCGCGATCGTGGAATTTCTGAACGTTTCGATTCAGCATCGGGCTGGTGTCGACTACGGCGAGCTGTATGCCTTGCTGAGTGCCCCGATTCTCAGTGCCCTTCGAACCATCGAAGGCCTTGAGATTCCCGATGGTTTCTCAGCTCGCGAGTTCGTCATCAATGGGCGAGGCGAATTTTCCGAAGGAGGCGTCCGGGGCGATACGGGGCTTTCCGGCAAGAAACTCGTCGCCGACTTGTATGGGCCGCGAGTTCCGATCGGCGGCGGCGCTATCGCCGGCAAAGACCAGTTCAAGGCTGATCGCATCGGCACACTGCGTGCTCGACAGGTTGCGGTGAAACTGGCGGCAGCTACGGGGCTCAGTGTCACGACAACGTTGGCGTGGTTTCCCGGCGAAGCCGAGCCCCGTGGCATCCAGGCTGAACTTTCCGATGGTCGAGTGCTGAGTCGCAGCGATATCGGCGCCTTGACAGGCATCGGAGATTTCACGATCGCTGCCGCGGTCGATGAGCTGCTTGTGGCCCGTTGTATGTGGCCAGACGCGCAGCGACATGGCTATGTCGGCATCGGTGCACGGTGGGACAGAGCATGAAGAGAAGTCCACGAAGTGAGGACGCTCCGTGGCCTCAGACGCCCGTTTCTCGTCGTTCGGCCTCAACTCGTCGGAGGAGATTCCTTCGGTCATGGAGACCGTGGGATTTGATCTGGCACCGTTCGACGCTGCGTCAGGGATGGCGGGAGCGATGAAGATCGCTGGTGTCGTGCTCCGATCATGTTTGAAACCGAGCATGTCATCGACCCTTTGGTGAAGTTCGGGGATCGGGTGACGGCCGGACAGCGCATCGCCACGGTGAGCGACTACGACAGGAGCTGGAAGGCGATGGGGTACGGGCTGGTCGAGATTGGTGTCGCCTACAACCTTGGTAATGACGGCATCCCGTGGCACGCCTGTCTGCAGCTCTGTGACCCCGGTCGACCGCGAAGGCGTGCGCCCGGCGCCGATGAGCGGTCGCCCTGCCGTACGCCGCAATTCAGTCCGCGGTGGCGGAGACCCGTCGGGCACGAACGACCCGGGTGGGGTCGGCGACGGCGGTGTCGGCTGCGGGTGATGCGAGGCGCCGCTCGAACCCGGTGATCGCGTCGAGCAGTCCGGTGGCTTCGAAGACGCGGTTGCGGCGTCCGAGCGTGCCTTGGGTGAGCACTCCGCGTTCGAGCAGCTTGTTGACAGCCTCATTGGTCCGGGCCCGTGAGCGTCCAATGGCGGCGGCGGCGGTGTCCACGGTAAGCACAGGCAGGCCCGGGAGTGCGGACAGGAGCGAGTCGACCGCGGAGTTGGCGCGCACCCGGCCGACCTGGGCACGCCACTGCTGTTCGAGCTCGGCGAGGGTGGCGGCGAAAGCCGCTGCGTCTTCGCAGGCGCGCATGAGTTCGTTGGTGAACCGGGCGATCCACTGGACCGCAGCGGTCGATGCAGCCGGGTCGGTGGCCGGGGCGTCGTAGCGGAACGCGACCAACCCGGCGATGTAGGCGCCGGCGTTGGTGGCAAGGATGAGGCTGACGGGGGGCACGAAGTTGGGGGCCAGACCGCGTCGGCGCAGCACCAGGTGGATCAGGGCCCGCCCAACCCTGCCATTGCCGTCGACGAAGGGGTGGATGGTCTCGAACTGGGCGTGGGCGACCGCGGCCTGCACGAGCGCGGAGTGGTCATCGCCGGACATGTAGGCGCACAGGTCCTCGAACAGCTCGGGGACGTTGTCGTGCGGAGGCGGCACGTAGGCGGCCCGGCACGGGTTGATCCCCCCGACCCAGTTCTGCTCTTGGCGCACCACTCCGCCCCAGTGGGCGTCGCTGGTCCCGGCGAGCAGACGGGTGTGGAGCTGGCAAACGTCCTTGACGGTGATCGGCCGGTCAGCATCGGCGAGTTCGAGCGCGTCGTGCATGGCGCCGATGTTGGCGAGCACGGCCCGGGCGGTGTCGTCGCTGGTCTCGAGGCCTGTCTGTTCGGCAAAGGCTTCCTTGGCGAGGCGTCGGGCGTTGATCTGGAGGCCTTCGATGTAGGACGAGCCGACGGCTTCGGCCCGCAGGAGCAGCCGGGCGACCGACTCGACGCTGGCCAGGCCCGTGTCGCGGTCCTGGAGGGCGGCGACGGCGCGTTCGGCGTCGGCAAGGTCGGCGACCAGGTCCGCCGGGAGGGTCAGTTCGCGGCCCACCAGCGGATCCGCGACATAGGCCCGGTAGGTGCACGCGGTGCGCTCACGGCGGGTGCGCGCCGAGAGGCTTCCCTCCCAGATGAGTTCCTCGTAGCCGGCCATGAAGTGTTCCTCCTCAGGCAACCATAGTGCCGGTTAGGTTCTAACCGGCACTATGGCTGGGTTCGAGTGCCGGTTGCTGGTGAGGTCTGGGCCAACCAGGGAGGAATCAGCGCTGTGGCCAGCGCGCCATCTGAAAACGGTGATGCACCGATTTCACATGAGGCAACATGATTGTTTAGATGTCGAATCCGCAGTTTGTAACCACGGATTCGCGTGCGGTCGTAAAGGCAACCGATGTCGAATTCACCGCAGAGTATTCACCCAGTTTGGTGAACATTGCGACAGTGTTGCCCGATTTCCCCGCGGAAATGATGGCCTCACGAAGTTCTTCCTGCTGCCGCTCGATCGCCCGAAGTTCGATCACTGAAGTACGGCATGGCCCGTCCCCGAGCAACGTGATCGCCTCGTCGAGTTCTTTGCCCACCTCGACTTCAAGAACCTTCGCCGCTTCAACGTCTGCGACAAAATCGGTAAGGGGGAGCGCTTCGTCAAATGCCACACCGGTTGCGTCGTATGCCGCCACTACGGCGTCGAAGAGAGCGTTTTGGTCGCCATTGAGAATCGTTGGGTTGCTCGGGTTCGCAGCGGAATCAACTGACGAGCGCCCACATGCGGTGCCCACGGCTGCCTCTGCCTGGCGAGCGCCATTCAACACGCTGAGTCCGTAGTCCTTCGTATCTTCGGCGACAAGGCCAAACTTTTCCTGTCGGTAGTTCTCGATCAATCGCAACCGAATAACGTTCTGCCCATCCTCGATCACCAAGAGCGCCTCAACTGACGACCGACATGCGCCGCTAGGAAGTCCGTCACGCAACGCCTTCAATGCTTGCTGGTGGAGGGTCTCGGCTTCCTGCCAATGCTCAAACTTCGGGACGGTGTTCGTCGCCTCGAGGGAATTCGCCAAGGAGCTCTCGGCGTTATCAAAGGCCTCCGCCGCCTCGTTCAGCGCAGCACGCTGATCACTCGTGAGTGAGTTCGCAGAAGACGTAGAGCTTGACGAGCAGCTCGTGCCGGCGAGCATCACTCCAGCCAGGAGCAACAGCCCAACAACTGCGCCAAAACGGGGTCGTGCGTCTTCCGCAAAGGATTGCTTCTTCTTCTGATTCGCCACGACCTGATTTTAGCTTCCGCGTATGCATCAAACAGTGGTTTATTGATCAAGGGAGTGAGCTATGTCGTCAGCCCAAGACTCATCTTCTCGCGGACGTGAACGGATGGTTCGCGAACTGGATCCAGAAGCGACGTCAACGGTTTCCTAAACCGCAGGTCGCATGTTCGATTCATGCCGGGGGCACCAGTGGATTATGAGAACGCCCTAGCGCGTGAAAACAAGTTCGAACTCCAAGAGCCCTTGGGGATCCACAGAGATGCCGGGAAGACCTGGCTCAGGGATGGACCACTCGCTGAACACAATGGTGATGTTGCCAACAACGGTGAATGTGCTTCCTTGAACTTGAGCTTTCACGGGGAACGTGACGGTCTTGGTGGTGCCACGCAGTGTGAGTTCGCCAGTTGCATCTGTGGTGATCACATCTCCTGACACAGCGTTTGCGGGCAATGTAATTGGTTCGGTGAGTGAAAAAGTAGCGGTTGGGTGGGTGGCGACGTCCATGATGCGACCGTTGAATTGACCATCTCGTTTGGCGGCGTCACTCATGAGGGTGCCCATTTGGACGGTGAACGATGCGGCAGTCACTGCATTGTTTGCGATGGTGAGGGTGGCCTTCACATCTTTTGTGCGTCCGACGCCCTCAGTGGCTTGGCCAAAGAGGATCTCTTTCACTCGGTAGCCCACCACGGAATCGGTGTTCGGCGAGACTCGCCAATCACCTGATGTATCGGTCAGTGGTACTGGAACTGTGTCGTCGCTATCGATGGTGGTGTTTGTTTTCGAGTCGATGTCGAGCGCGGCTGGGGCATCATCTTTGATGAAGTTGATGTATGCCCACGGGCCAACGGTGACTCCGAGACCGACAACAACGATCGCAGAAATAATGAGGCGCACAGCCCTGTTCATGACAGAACCATAGCGGTCTAAGCATCTTCGGCACGCAGGCGCTTGGCCACAAGTTCGGCCTGCTTCTTCGGCGTCATCCCGGGAGTCACGTCCACCGAATCGGCGACGTTCCGCTCCACCAAGGTCAGAAGACGCTGGGGTGGTGAAGATTTCTCAGGCTGGGAGATTTTCTGGTCGTGATTGTGGGACCGGTCCCACCTACTGGTGCGCGAGGGGGGACTTGAACCCCCACACCCTTTCGGGCACAGGAACCTGAATCCTGCGCGTCTGCCTATTCCGCCACTCGCGCGTGGTGAAGACAATTGCTGGGATCAGAACCCTATCGCTCGTCCCGTTCGCTCACGAATCCGGTCTCGATCCACCGTTTCTGCCTCACACCTGACCTCTCTTGAGGCCACGGGTCGCACCCGTGTGGTGGGTAACGTGTCGGCGTGGGACTGAAGGGGTTCGAGCGCCGTCTGGAGCACGCCGTCGAAGGGGTCTTCTCCCGCGTGTTCCGCAGCGGGGTGCGACCCATCGAGATCGGGCGCCGCCTCACCCGCGACATGGACGACGCCCGCACGCTCGATGTCCGCGGACGCACCATCACGCCCAACTCCTTCACCGTGCTGATCTCGGCCGAGGACCACGCGTCCTTCGCTGACTTCGCAGAGAGCCTTGCCCGTGAACTCTGCGATGCGGCCCGTGAGCACGCTCGCGATGAGGGCTATTCGTTCATCGGCCCCGTCGAGGCCGAACTCTCCGTCGACGACACCCAGCGCACCGGTACGTTCACGATCGAAGCCCGGTTCCGTGAGGGCATCGGTGGATCAGGCGCCGGTTCGTTGCTTCTGCCCACCGGTGAGCGGTTCGTGCTGCGCGATCAGGTGACGTCCATCGGCCGGCTGCCGGAATGTGAAGTCACGCTCATCGACCCGAATGTCTCCCGCCGCCACGCCGAGATCCACCAGCGCGGCAATGGCTTCGTCATCGTCGACCTCGGCTCCACCAACGGGTGCACGGTCAACGGGGTGCGTGTCAATGAACGCGACCTGCGTGACGGCGATGAGGTCGGCATCGGCAATGTACGGCTCACGTTCCAGGCCTCCTGATCGTGGTCTCCGACCAACTGCTGTTCGTCCTCAAGATCGCCTTACTGATCCTGCTCTATCTGTTCTTCTTCCGGGTGGTGCGCGCGGTCTGGGCCGAGCTTCGACCCACTGGTCCTCGGCCACAACCAGTGCCGACAGCGCCAGCGCATTCGGCATCGCGTCGATCGCGCCGCGAGAACCATCGGCCACAGTTCGTGGTCCTCGAACCGGCGGAACTTTTCGGCACCGTGTTCCCGCTCGACTCCGAGGCCTCCATCGGCCGCGCGGCGGGATGTCAGATCACCCTTGACGACACCTATTCCTCACAGATCCATGCTCGTGTCTTCGCCCGCGATGGCGCGTGGCAGGTGGAGGATCTCGGTTCCACGAATGGCACCTGGCTGAACCGTCAGAAGGTCGCCGGTCCGATGATCATCAAACCGGGTGACCATCTCCAGATCGGCAACACCGTCATGGAACTGCAGTGACCCGGCTGGGGTGGGGTTCAGCCACCGACACCGGGAAGGTGCGGCAGGCCAATGAGGACGCAGTGCTCACCACCGACGGCCTCTTCGCGGTTGCCGACGGAATGGGTGGGCATCAGGCCGGCGAAGTGGCCAGCCACCTCGCCCTCGACGCCCTTGCCGCAGCGTTCGACTCGCCCGGCACCGAGGTGCTCGTCGCAGCAGTGGAGCACGCCAATGCTGCAGTGGTCGAACGCTCAGCCACTGATCCCGGACTCGCCGGCATGGGCACAACTCTCTGCGCAATGGCGCTGGTCGACACCGGCGACCGCGAGGCCATCGCCGTGGTCAACGTCGGCGACTCCCGCCTCTACCTGCTCTCCGACGGAGTGCTCCACCAGATCACTGAGGACCACAGCCTCGTCGCCACGTTGCAAAGGCAGGGTCGCATCACCGCCGCCGAAGCTGCAGTGCACCCGCAGCGCAACATCCTGACCCGAGCGCTCGGCATCGACGGAACAGTGCTGATTGATTCCTGGGAGATGGTTCCGGTGGTGGGAGATCGCTATCTGCTGTGCAGCGATGGCCTGTTCAACGAGGTCGACGAAAGTCGCATCGCCGCAGCGCTGCGTCGCATCGCCGATCCCACCGAGGCCTCGCTGGAACTCATCCGACTCGCCAACGAGGCAGCGGGTCGAGACAACATCTCGTGTGTGATCGTCGACGTTCTCGATGACACCGGGAGCGGTCCCACTCCGATGGGTGACTCCCGGATCACGAGTCATAGCGCGCCATCCGATCCTGACCTCGGCGCCGGTGCGATGTCGGCCACCTCCGGGGTCCGTACTGCCTCCGGCTCCTCGGGCGAGCCGTTGGCTGCTCGCAATGGCATGGCGCAGGTTCCTTCCGCTCTCTCATCCACGCTCACCTGGCGGGTCCTGCTGTTCGTCGGCTCGCTTCTCGTGCTCGGAGCCTTCGTGTTCGGCTTCGTATGGTGGACGGGTACCCACACCTATTACGTCGGTGTTGATGGCTCCCAGGTCGTCATCTACCAGGGCAAGCCCGGTGGCCTGCTCTGGATCGATCCAAAGGTGGCTGAGACCACGGAACTTCAGCTCGCCGATGTGCCGGCCGCGAGCAGGCCCGCAGTGAGCCTCGGTGTCGAGGAGCCAACCCTCTCAGCAGCCCGCACCTATGTCCGGAATCTGCTCGACCAGCGTGAACAGCAGACCGCGCCGACGACTTCAACCAACCCCGCGACTTCGACCAACCCCGCGACTTCGAGAAATCCGACGACCTCAATCGCTCCCGCCACCTCGACCTCGCTCGGTTGATCTTCACATGAGCACCCGATGACCCGGCGGCGCAACACCGAACTCGGCCTCATGCTCATGGTCGTGATCATCACGGCGAGTGCCTATGTGCTCGCCAGTCTCGGTTCGCAGTCGCGAATACCGGCCAACATCGTGCCGTTCCTCGTGCTGGTGCTGGGCCTGCTGCTCGGGGCCCACGTCGTCGTGCGTCGACTGGCCCCGAACTCCGATCCGATCCTGTTGCCCACTGCAGCCCTGCTCAACGGCCTCGGGTATGTCGTCATCGCCGGCCTCGACGAGAAACTCGCGGCCGCCCAGGCCACCTGGACCGCCGTCGGAGTCATCGCGTTCGTTCTCACACTTGTCGTGGTCAAACGTCCGCGCAGCCTCGAGCGCTACCGCTACACCTTCGCCCTTGGCGGCATCGTGTTGCTGCTCCTGCCGTTGTTCCCGGTAATCGGACGTACGGTCAACGGAAGTCGGATCTGGGTGGCGTTCGGACCCATCAGTTTCCAGCCCGGCGAGATCGCCAAGGTGGTGCTGGCCATCTTCTTCGCCGCGTATCTCGCTGATCAGCGTGAACTCATCGCCACCAGTGTGTGGAAGGTCGGTCCGTTCCGCCTGCCTGATCCGAGGTACCTCGGTCCGGTGCTCGTGGCCTGGGCGGTCACGTTGCTCGTCATGGTGTACCAGAAGGACCTCGGGTCTTCGCTGCTCTTCTTCGCCCTGTTCATCGTGATGCTGTGGGTCGCCACACAGCGCGCCTCGTTCCTCGTCATCGGCTTCAGCCTGTTCGGAGCGGGCGCGTTCTTCGCATGGCGATCGTTCACCCATGTGCAGACCCGCGTGAACATCTGGCTCGACCCGTGGAAGAACCCTGCCGGTGACGGCTACCAGATCATCCAGAGCCTGTTCGCAATGGCGTTCGGTGGCGTCACTGGCACGGGGCTGGGCCTCGGCGGGGGAGTGCGCATCCCGGCCAGTGAGAACGACTTCATCTTCGCCGTCATTGCCGAGGAACTCGGCCTCGCCGGCGGCGCCCTCGTACTCATGGCGTATCTACTGATGGTCGGGTCGGGCCTGCGAATCGCCACCCGTGCCGAACACGCCTTCGACAAGTTGCTGGCCACCGGTCTCACCCTGCTGCTCGGTCTGCAGGCGTTCATCATCGTGGCGGGGGTGCTGCGGGTGTTGCCGCTCACCGGTGTCACGCTGCCGTTCGTCTCCTATGGCGGTTCGTCGCTCGTCGTGAACTACGTGCTGCTGGCGTTGTTGCTGCGCATCAGTGACCAGAGCGAGAGCGCCCGTGTGCCGGTGAGCGATATGGCGGTTGTGGCATGAACCGCAACATCCGCAAACTCGGCGTTGTCATCATCGGGCTCTATCTCGTCTTGTTCGTGAAGCTCAACTGGATCCAGGTCGTGCAGAAGCAGAGCCTCGATACCAATCCACTCAACACCGCCCAGGTCCGACGCGACTACAACCGACCCCGCGGCAGCATCAGTTCCGCCGATGGAGCGTTGCTGGCCCAGAGCATCGCCAATCCTGATCCGAACTCGGAGTTCGACCGCATCCGTGTGTATCCCGAGGGTGATCTGTTCGGTCAGATCACCGGGTACTTCTCGTTCACCTTCGGCTCCTCAGCGGTGGAGCGTCAGTACAACGACGAGCTCGCGGGCACCACCTTCGACCAGCAGGTAAGCGGCTTCTCCGACCTCTTCGTGGCCCGCGAGAACGTCGGCAATCTGTCGGTCACGGTGCGAAAGGACGTCCAGCAAGCCGCTCGTGATGCCCTCGGCGATCGTGCCGGCTCGGTCGTTGCCCTCGATCCACGCAATGGCGACCTGCTCGCGTTCTGGAGTTGGCCGTCCTACGACCCCAACGAGATCAGCACGCTCGATTCGAAGGCGGCCAACGAAAATTGGCGACAGCTGAACTCCGCGCCGGGCAATCCGCTGCGGACGCATCAGTTCCAGGACCGCTACTTCCCCGGCTCCACCTTCAAGGTCGTCACCGGCGGCATCGGCCTGCAGACCGGCAAGGTCACCGATGTTGATCCGAGCTATCCGTTCGCCACCTCCTACACCGCGAAGAACACCACGCTTCCCATCAAGAACTTCGGTGGCGAGGTATGCGGCGGAACGTTGCCGGAGATCCTGAAGACCTCCTGCAACTCGTCGTTCGCCGAGATGGGAGCCGAGACCATCGGCGCCGACGACATGGTTGCCGGTGCCGCTGATTGGGGCTTCAACTCAAAGCCACCCATTGATCTCCCCGGTGCTGTGCGTTCGGTGTTCCCCACCGATGTCGCCAACAACGCGGCGAAACTCGCGCAGTCCTCGATCGGGCAGAACGACGTGCAGGCCTCACCGCTGCAGATGGCGCTCGTCGCGGCAGGGGTGGCCAACGGTGGCACGATCATGAAACCCCATGTGCTCGCTGAGGTACGCAATTCGCAGGGTGAAGTTGTGAAGTCCTACACACCCACCCCGTGGCTGCACCCGATGACCGATGTGTTCGCGGACACGATGCGGCGGGACATGCTCGGCGTCGTGCAGAGCGGTACCGCCGTTGGGATGCAGATCCCCGGCTTCGATGTGGGCGGTAAGACCGGCACCGCCCAGCTCGGTACCACTCCGCCTCGCAGCCACACCTGGATCATTGGTTTCGCCGGCCCGCCCGGTCAGCCGCCCACGGTGGCGATTGCTGTGGTGGTGCTCGATCAGTCCGGCGCCAACGAGTCCACCGGCGGAGTCGTGGCCGCCCCGATCGCGAAGGCTGTGCTCACCGCCGCGCTCAAAGCGCAGGGGTATGGAAGTTAATCGGGGTTTCTGGCCTCGTCTGATCGCATGGCGTCAGTAGAGTTGTGGGCGATGAGTGACACGCCTTCAGCGCCGACAGTGTTCAACGACCGCTACGAACTGCACCGCAAACTCGCCCGCGGTGGAATGGCCGACGTGTATCTGGCCCGCGACCTCCTGCTCGATCGTCCGGTGGCCGTCAAGGTGCTGTTCGCCGAGCACGCTCGCGACGAACTGTTCGTTGAGCGCTTCCGTCGTGAGGCCCAGGCCGCCGCCAACCTCAACCATCCCAACATCGTGGCGGTCTACGACTGGGGTCAGCAGTTCGGCACCTACTTCATCGTGATGGAGTACATCGAGGGCCGACCGCTCTCCGAGATCATCCACACCGAGGGACCGCTGCACCCCAATCGCGCTGCCGAGATCAGCGCGGATGTTTCTGCCGCCCTCGCCTTCGCTCATCGCAACGGTGTCGTGCATCGCGATATCAAGCCCGGCAACATCCTCATCACGCCCACTGGTCAGGTGAAGGTCGCCGACTTCGGCATCGCCCAGGCGATCACCACCGGCGATGCCGCGGTCAACCTCACACAGGCCGGTGCGGTCATGGGCACTGCCACGTACTTCTCTCCCGAGCAGGCCCAGGGCCAAGCTGTCGACCCGCGTTCCGATCTCTACTCACTCGGCTGTGTGCTCTACGAGATGCTCACCGCCCGCCCGCCGTTCTCGGGCGACTCGCCGGTGGCCGTGGCCTACAAGCACGTGCAGGAACAGCCCATTCCGCCGAGTCAGATCAACCCCACCGTGCCGGCCTCGCTCGAAGCGGTCGACATGAAGCTGCTCAACAAGGATCCGTTCATGCGGTATCCGTCGGCCGAGGACCTCCGCACCGATCTGCGCCGGTTCCTCGAAGGCAAGCCCGTCGCCGCTGCCGGTGCACTCGCCGCCGGTGGCGCCATCGCCGGTGGAACCCTCGCCGCCGATGCCACCACCGCAGTTCCCGTCGCCAACGCCGGCGCCGGTTTCGGAGGACCCCCCACCACTGCCATGACCTACGCGCCACCACCCGAGAAGAAGCGAACCGGCCTGTATGTCGGCATCCTCGTCGCCGTGCTGGCCATCGCCGGCCTCGGCCTGTTCTTCCTTGCCAACAATCTGGGCAAGTCCACACCGCAGGTCGACGTCCCCGATGTCACCGGTACCAATGTGGTTGACGCCACCAACGTGCTGCGCAACGCCGGGTTCAAGGTCACGGTCAAGAACCAGGCCAACGACACCGTGCCGCTCAACGAGGTGTTCCAGCAGAATCCGAAGGGCAACACCAAAGCCGATCAGGGTTCCACTATCGAGATCGTCGTGAGCGGCGGTGTCGGCGATGCCAAGGTTCCCGATGTCACCGGCCGCACCCAGGCGGCGGCTGAGTCACTGCTCAAGACCAGTGGGTTCATCCCCGAAGCCATCCCCACGCCCAGCGACACCATCCCCACCGGTCAGGTCATCTCCCAGAGTCCGGCAGCCAACACCACGGCCACCAAGAACTCGGTGGTGCAGATCAATGTGTCGAGCGGTGTGGCTCAGGTGGCAGTTCCTGATGTGTCGGGCATGACCGCCACTGCGGCCTCCAACGCGCTCGGTCAGGCTGGCTTCAAGGTCTCAACCACCACGCAAGCATCGGCCACAGTGCCGGCCAACTCGGTCATCAGCACGACTCCCGGGGCAGGGACACAGGCGCCCAAGGGTTCGAACGTCACGCTGGTCGTGTCCACCGGTCCTTCGCCCACATCAAGTTCGTCATCGTCGACGACCAGCACCACGAAGGCTCCCTGACCACCGGATTTTCCGGACTTCGAGTTTCCGGACTTCGAGTCTGCGGGCAGTGAGTCTGCGCGTTGGTCAGCGACAGCGGTCGAGGAAATTGCCCACGAGTTGATGCCCACCAGCGGTGAGGATCGACTCGGGGTGGAACTGCACGCCCTCGACATCGAATTCACGATGGCGTAGGCCCATGACCAGACCATCGGCGGTCTGCGCGGTGATCTCGAGCACATCGGGCATCGTGTCGCGTTGCACCACCAGTGAGTGGTAGCGGGTCGCCTCGAACGGATTCGGAAGTCCGGTGAAGACGCCAACTCCGGTGTGTTCGATGAGCGAGGTCTTGCCATGCATGATCTCGGGGGCGCGCACAACGTCACCGCCATAGATCTGACCAATGCACTGATGACCGAGGCAGAC
>WLCQ01000032.1 GCA_009705225.1 Actinomycetota bacterium
CCGATCGAGGTCATCCATATCGGCGCCGAGGTGGCATCCGCGTTGTCCTGCGCCCACCGCGCCGGCGTCATCCACCGCGATGTGAAGCCCGCCAACATCCTGCTGTCCGACGATGGCCGGGTTCTGGTCACGGACTTCGGTATCGCCAAAGTGCTCGACGAACCCGATCTCACCAGAACCAATCAGCTCATCGGAACGGTGAAATATCTGGCTCCCGAGCAGGTTCGGGGCACTGCGATCGATGCTCGGACCGATATCTATGCGCTCGGAGCGGTGCTCTACGAGGCCCTTTGCGGAGCACCACCTTTCGTTGGTGAGAATTCCGCAGCGATCGCTCTCGCCCGACTGCAACGCGACCCACTGCCGGTGTCGTTCACCATCGACGATCTGCCTGCAGGCATCGACGCCGCCATACGTCGATGCATGGAGCGATCCCCCGATGAACGATTCGCCAGCGCCGACGACCTGCGTGCCGAGCTGCTCTCCATCCGACTCGATACCGGAGAGGACGACCGCACCGTCACGATGACGATCCCGCGACACGATCCCCTTCAGCCCGACACCCCTTCCCGTCGAGCGGATTCCATCGCAACACCCGAGCCGACGGGTCGCAGCAGCCGATCCGCGGTATTGGTGTCAATGATCGTGGTCACTGCTTTGGTCCTGATCGCGCTGCTGGTCTCGAGCACCGATGTGGGCCGCACCCTGTTCGCCGCCGAACCCACCACCTCAACAACCGCCCCGCCGGCATCGCTGGCACTCGCCGGTTCTCGGTCCTTCGATCCCATGGGTTCGGGGGAACCCACCGAGAACGAAGCAGAAGCTCGTAACGCCATCGACGGCGATTCCCTCACAAAATGGCGGACCGAGGAGTACACCACCCGATCCTTCGGCAATCTGAAATCAGGCGTGGGACTCATCATCGACCTCTCCGGACCGCATCCACTCGGTCACGTCACCATCACCTCGCCCACCGTGGGCTGGGCAGTGCAGATCCACACGATCAACGGACAGGTCCCCAACACGCTCGCTGCGTGGGGAGCCGCGGTCGCGTCGGCCACGAACATCCAGGGCGATGTCGTCCTCTCGTTGCGCGATGCAACGGCGAGTTCACTCTTGTTGTGGATCACTGATCTTGGTGAGGGCAGCCCACCCCAGGTGCAGATCACCGAGGTCGGGCTCAGTTCCGACTGACCCGAGGCTGCCGACGCGATCGGCGGGCCATCTCTCACCGTTCGATGGGTAGGATCGTGCGCCATGGATCCCAATGCCCTCCGGCCCGATCCGTCCAAGGCCGTTCCATCGGTCCCCTCCACCGGTGACTGGCCCGCACAGGCGGCCGATCTCATCGTCAACACCGTGGAGACCGTTCGCGATCGCACGACGGACACGATCCTCACCGTGGCGCGGGTGGCCGTGTTCGGACTGCTCGCGGTCGTGCTCGGCCTTGTTGCGATCGTGATCGCCCTGATCGCCCTGATCCGACTGCTCGATGTCATCCTGCCGTCGAGCGTTTGGTTGCCGTACCTCATCGTGGGAGTCGCCAGTCTCGTCGGCGGACTCCTCGTGTTCCGGCGACGGAATCCTCCGTCCTCCTCCGGGAATACATCCCGGCGCTGAGGCGTTCCCCCAGATACCCCCTTGGGTATACAAATCTCACTGGAAGTAACTATGTCTGAGCAATCTTCGATCCGTAACGTCCTCATCATCGGCTCCGGTCCCGCCGGGCTCACCGCCGCCATCTACACCGCCCGGGCCAATCTCGAGCCGCTCATGATCGAGGGGGAGCCCTCCTCCACGAGCGATCAACCCGGTGGGCAACTCATGCTCACCACTGAAGTCGAGAACTTCCCCGGCTGGCCCGACGGCATCATGGGTCCAGAGCTCATGGGGCGCTTCCGTGAGCAGGCACTGCGCTTCGGCACCGAAATCGAAACCGCAAAGGTGAGCCGGGTCGACCTCTCTGCCTCACCGTTTGGTGTCTGGGTGGGCGATCCCACCACCCCCGAGCCCACCTACCGGGCCCGATCGGTCATCGTGTCCACCGGCGCACAATCACTCATGCTCGGCCTTCCCGAGGAAACCCGCCTCTTGGGCCATGGCCTTTCCACCTGCGCCACCTGCGATGGGTTCTTCTTCCGTGATCACGACATCGCCGTGGTCGGCGGCGGCGATTCAGCGGTCGAGGAAGCACTCTTCCTCACCAAATTCGCCCGAACCGTCACCCTGGTCCATCGTCGGGACGAGCTGCGGGCGTCCAAGATCATGCGTGATCGGGCCCACGCCAACGAGAAGATCCGCTTCGCGTGGAACTCCACCGTCACCGCCATCCATGGCGAGAACACCGTTGAAGGTGTCACCCTTGTCGACACCATCACCGGCGAGGAACGGCCACTGGCCGTCACTGGTGTGTTCGTTGCCATCGGCCATCGCCCCAACACCGATCTCTTCGTCGGCCAACTCGACCTCGAGGAGAGCGGCTACCTGATCACCCATCGCGGCTCGCATACCAATGTCGAGGGTGTCTTTGCGTGCGGCGATGTACAGGATCATGTCTACCGACAGGCCATCACTGCCGCCGGATCCGGTTGCATGGCGGCCATCGACGCCGAGCGTTGGCTCGAGGCCAACGACGTCCACTGACCTTTCAGACCGATACTCTCCATCACAACGACTGAACCAGCGAGGAAACCATGTCCGAGAACATCACCACTCTCACCGATGCAACCTTCGACGAGCAGATCGGTGCCGCCACGGCGCCCGTCGTCGTCGACTTCTGGGCCGAATGGTGCGGTCCGTGCAAGATGATCGCCCCGATCCTCGAGGAGATCGCCGATGAGCAGGCCGGCGCTCTCTCCATCGCCAAACTCAACGTGGACGACAACCCCGACGTCGCCCGTCGATTCGGCGTCATGAGCATCCCGACCATGATCGTGTTCAAGGATGGCCAGGAAGTCAGCCGAGTGGTCGGCGCCAAGGCCAAGGGCCAACTGATGGCCGATTTCCAGCCGTTCCTCTGATCCACTCGGGTCAGCGCAGTCATTTCGACCCTCACAGGTGACCTCAAGTCTCCTGTGAGGGTTGAGGTTCAAACCCTCAACCTGCGGCATGTCGCGAGTTCAACCGAACATCACAGGTTTGTGCACAGGTTGTGGAGAACCTTGGAGGGAGCTCGTTGAGGCCGCGATGCCAAGGGCCCCTTGGGATCTCAGTCGAGATCCTCACGGCCATCGAGGATAATCCGGTAAATTCGCTCGAGATCTTCAAGGTTGGCGAACTCCACGGTGAGCCTGCCGCGCTTCGCTCCTGTGGATATCTGTACGCGGGTGTCAAGGAGACCAGATAGTTGCTCCTCGAGTTCGAGAAGAGCCGCCGGACGCAGTGTTGGCGTGGGTCGGACTGTTCCCGCCGTGGGTTCGGTGGAGGTCGGGGCCTCCCGGCGGCGGACTCGCTCCTCAACCTCTCGTACCGTGAGGTTCTCGGCCACGATCGTGCGGGCGAGTGCCTCTTGGAAGGCGGCATCTGAACTTCCCAGCAATGCCCGACCATGTCCGGCGGTGATCCGACCATCGGCCAGCAGACGTTGGATCGGGTCGGAGAGTTGCAGAAGGCGAACAGTATTGGCCACCGTGGAGCGGCTGCGACCGACACGACCGGCAACCTCCTCCTGGGTCAGACCGAACTCCTCGGACAGTTGCAGATACGCCGCTGCCTCCTCGAGCACACTGAGATCCTCACGATGGAGGTTCTCGACCAGCGCCTGCTCAAGGGACCGGACGTCCTCCGCAGGGCGCACGATGGCTGGAATGGACTCCAGCCCGGCCCGCTGGGCCGCCCGCCAACGCCGCTCGCCGGCGATCAGCTCGAACTTCTGGGGCGATACCTCACGAACAAGGATGGGTTGGAGTACACCAACCGCCTCAATGGAGGCGGCGAGACCGGCCAAGGCGTCGTCGTCGAAGAACGCACGGGGTTGATAGGTATTCGGCTCGATCTGTCCGACGGGGAGCTCCCGGAGTTGGGCGTCGCTCTCCTGCAGTCGTTCCGTTGTGGGGATAAGGGAACCGAGTCCCCTACCGAGTCCGCTCTGGCGTGCCACCGCTGACCTCCTTGGCTAGATCCCGATAGGCGAGTGCTCCCCGACTGCTGGAATCGAACGAGATAATGGGTTGACCGAACGAGGGAGCCTCCGAGAGGCGAACCGTTCGGGGAATCACCGTGCGACAGACCCTGTCGCCGAAATGGGAACGCACCTCAGCCGCTACCTGCTCGGCGAGATTCGTGCGGGCGTCGTACATCACCAGAACCAGAGCACTGATCTCGAGGCTCTGATTCAGGCTCTTTCGCACCAATTCCACATTGGTGGAGAGCTGTCGAAGGCCCTCAAGTGCGTAGAACTCGCACTGCACGGGCACCATGACCTCAGTGGCCGCCGTGAAGGCGTTCACGGTCAGCAGACCCAATGACGGCGGACAGTCAATAAGAACGAAGTCGTAATCGGCGAGAACCGGTTCGATCGCCAACCGGAGTCGATGCTCACGACTGAACGCCGGGACCAGTTCGATCTCTGCGCCGGCGAGGTGAAGATTCGCGGGGGCCACGAAGAGATTCCTGACCGAACTCCCCTCGACCACATCCTCCAATGGAACATCGTGAAGGAGCACGTCGTACATGGTGGCCTGCACCTGGGAAATGTCGAGACCCAAGCCCGTTGAGGCATTCCCTTGGGGATCCAGATCAATCACCAGTGTCCGATAGCCCAATTCGGCAAGACAGGCACCGAGATTCACCGCAGTGGTGGTCTTGCCGACCCCACCTTTCTGATTGGCAACAGCCAGCACCCTGGGCAACGCACGGCCGCGAGAAATCGGCGTTCCTCCAAGGTTCGAGGCCGGAACAGGATCGGGCATGGGTTCGGGCCGGGTATCCGAATCGGATCCTTCAGTCACCTCGCCGGCCTGAGCATCAACGGCCTGAGCATCACCGGCCTGATTGCCAACGTCCTGATCATCGGGTTCCATATGCATCTCGAGGTCTCTGGTTGGGGTCTCTGGTCATGATCACTGATTCGCCACTGGCTTTAGTTCCGTCAGGCCAACTTCGCACAACGATCGGGCTCGACGTTGGGGTGCTTTCGGGAGTAGTTCCCAACGATCGCCGCCAGTCGATCGCAGTGCGCAGGCGGACATCCTGCCCGCAGGAGAAGGGTCGGTCAAGACCGCATGGATGTTTCACGTGAAACACGGGCAGAGCGCCCCGGGAGAGACTTCGGCATCAATCCTTGATTCCTCACCGGTGTTTCACGTGGAACAACCCTCAGAACAATGGGCGCTTCGCCGGAACGCCATCTCGCCGGGGAAACCTGTCCGGACATGGCGTCTGCTGGCGAAGGACCTTCACGCTGGGGAAATCCCCCGATTCAGCGACCAGGCCGAAGAGTTCGATGCCATCAGTAGGCCAACGATCCGGTTGATCCGGTGGCTCACTGACCACAAGTCGACCTCCGAGACGCAGCAGGGGAGCGCCGCATTCGGCAACCGCAGCAGGGGGTCCGAACGAACGGGCCGTGGCGGCGTCGAAGGCTCCACGATGTGCGGGGTCGCGACCAATGGTCTCGGCCCGTCCCAGGATCGCTGTCACCCGGCTTTCCCAACCGAGGAACTCAATAGCCTCCGTCAGTAGCGCTGTCCTGCGCTGCATGGAGTCAAGCAAGGTGACCTGAAGATCTGGACGAGCCTCAGCGATCACCAGGCCGGGCACACCTCCGCCTGATCCAAGGTCGATGACCGTGCAACCCGCCGGAAGATCGGCGAGTGCGTCCACGAACCACTGAGCATGGGCTGCGTGGTCGCTCACCGGGCCCGGGCCCAGGACGCCGAGGGTCCGCGCACGTTCCAGAACCTCAAGAAGTAGATTCGACGCGGTCATCGACCCTCGATCGGAGTGCGAACGGCCCCGCCGGAGGCGGGGCCGTCGTGACGAACTGGAAGGTACTGGGGCATCATGCCGGAATGATGACCACCCGGCGGCGAGAATCCTCGCCCTCGGAGATGGTGGACACGCCGTCCATCTCGTTGACGGTGTCGTGCACAACCTTGCGATCGGCGGGGCTCATCGGCTCAAGGGCCTTCTGGATGCCCGAGGTACGGACCTCTTCAGCGATCGACTGGGTGAATCGCTCGAGGGCCTCACGGCGACGCTGACGGTAACCACCGACGTCAAGGCGGATTCGACCAGCAGCGTGGCCGGGAACCCGACGATGCACCACGGTACGGGAGAGTTCCTGCACGGCAGCAAGGGTGTTGCCCTTCGGACCGACCAGCAGACCCAGATCAGAACCCTGTACCCGGATCTCGTTGGTGTCCTCATCGACGGACTCCACCTCGATGGTGCCCTGGAGTCCGAAAGCCTCGACCAGACCGGTCAGGAAGTCCGAAACGATGACAGTGTGGGTTTCGAGGTCGACATCAGCATCGGGTGAGGTCTCAGACATGGCAGGGTCTCCCTGGGGTGTTGGTTTCGGTGAATTCGAGGTGTTTCGGCGGCGCGGAGGACGCTTGGTGGCCGGCTCGGCTCCGGCGTCGGGGGTGTCAGCGACACGTTCGGCTGATTCGTTGGCAGACGTCGATTCAGCGGTTTCGGCGGTGTCGGACGCGGGTCGATCCGAGCGCTTCTTCCCGCCGGGACGACGCCGATCACGGCGCTCAACCTTGGCTCGGGGCCGCGTGGGGCGGATACGAGCTCGAACCCGGGCCTGGCCTCGAGTGCGACCGAACAGACCGGGTCGGGGTTCCTCAAGAACCTCGAATTCGGCATCATCGGTATCGACGCCGAGTTGATCAAGGGCGAGATTCTTCGCCTCTTCGACGGTGCGTGCAGTGACTTCCACCCATTCCATGGGTCAATCCTTCTTCTTGCGCGCCCGGGGTTGCAGCGGTGCAGACGTGGTCTGATCCTTTGCATCGGAGGATCCTGTTGCGCTGGACGAGGCTTTCGTTGGCTTCGTCGTGGCGGGAGGAGTTTTCCGGTCCTTGGCACTCGTTCGGGTGGACGCCGAACCGGCGTCCTTGGAGGCGTTCACCGAAGCGTTCGCCCGACTCTTGGTGGTGACGGCCTTCGAAGCAGCCTTGGCGGGCTTCGCTGGGGCTGATTTCACCGACTTGGTTGACGTTCGTCCGGTGGCCGCCTTGGATTTGGTGGCTGTCGGCTTTTTCTTCGGCTTGGCGGCGCTCGGAGTGGCCCCGAAGCCGAACATCTGCGTCCATGAGCCACCCTCCTTCATGCCGTAGATGCTGTGGGAAATGAATGCCTGCTGACCGATGCGATAGATATTCGACACGGCGAAGTACAGGACGAGTCCCGATGGAAGGCCGAACGAGATGACCGGCAGGAAGAACGGCATGATCTTCATGATCATCTGCTGCTGCGGGTTTGACTGGGCACTGGGATTGCGGCCCTGAATCTGACGTTGCTGCACGAAGCCAGTGAACGCCACGATCGCAATGAGCACCAGGAACGGCAAAGCGTGCAGGATCCCTGATTTCATTGCCTGACTGGCACTCTCGGCCAGATCGAGCCCAAAGGCCTTCATCTGGTAGGAGGTTGACAGGTTCTCGTACATCTTCGAGTTGGGGCTGATCCATGCGGGATCGAACACGCGTTCGAAGAACGGAGCCTTCGACGGAGATCCGCCGATGCCCACCTGGCCGGAGACCCAGCCGATGTCAGCACCGAGGTCACTTACCCGTTGGGTGAGGCCCCTGAGCACCTGGTACAGCACAAGGAACACCGGCATCTGCACCAGCAGGGGAAGACAGCCCCCCAATGGGTTGATGTTGTTCTCCTTGTAGAACTTCAGCAGTTCCTCGTTGAGTTTCTGCCGGTCGTCCTTGTACCGGGTCTGAATCTTCTTCATCTCCGGTTGGAGTTGCTGCATCATCATCATCGACCGCGTGCCCTTGAGGGTGAGTGGGGTCACGATGATCATCACCAGCAGGGTCAACGCAATGATCGCAAGGGCGTAGTTGCCGGTGACGTCGTAGAAGAACGCCAGAACGGAGGCGAAGGCTTTGAAGAATGCGTCCATGGGTTATGCGGCCTTCTTTCGGGGCACAGGATCCCAACCATGGCCACCCCACGGATGGCATCGGCTGAGTCGTCGCAGCGACAGAAGTGATCCACGGATCAGACCATGAACCTCAAAGCTCTCGAGTGCGTAGGTAGAGCAACTGGGTTCGAACCGACAGGGTGAGACTCGACCGGCGAACAACCATTGGTAGGCCCGGATCACAAGATGTGGAGCACGGGCGAACAGTGGAACTGAGGTCGTTCGTTGATCGGTTCCGGCTATGTCGTCGGGATGGTGCTCGTGATGATGCTCGTGATGAGCGGCGTCGCAGCATTGCGCAGGCGCGGTGAACTCGTCGGCGACCGCATCGACAACGAGGGCCTCGCTCATGCTGCCCTCGGAACGCAGCGTGAGAGACAGGAATCAACCTCGCTCAACAGCGTGGCGCGGTCGAGTTCGGCGACGCCCGGCTTGAGTGTGAAGAGGTACGTACCGGGGGCCATGACGTCCGAGACTGACCGGAGATGTGCTTGGACCTGACGCCGAACGCGATTACGCACCACGGCAGATCCAACCTTTTTCGAAAGGGCGAATGCGACTCGCGGCGGTTCGGCCGGTGTACCCACCGGTGCTGCAGTGAAGGTCACGGTGACACAACCCGCGTGGGCGCGCCTGCCGCGACGTCGGAGCTCGACGAACGAGCGACGGTCACGGATGCGCCAGATCAGGCCGACAGGCGAGCGCGGCCCTTGAGACGTCGGGAACGCAGAACGTTCCGCCCGGCTCGAGTGGCCATGCGATGACGAAAGCCGTGCTTCTTGGCGCGGCGGCGGTTGTTGGGCTGGAACGTGCGCTTCACTTTGGGCCTCCTCGACCATCGGGCCTCCCTGCAGCCTTCGGGTCGATGCTGATCGACAGATGTAATGGTTCCATGCTCGCAACACCGAGCATGCCGGGAACCGTTCGGCCCGTCACGGTAGGCGCGACCTGCCTCCGGCAGCAACATCAGGTCCGTGCTACCGTCGCCGACCCATCCATGGAGCCGCGTGTCAGCACCCCGGATGGACACGGGCGAGTGCATGGCGCATGGTCCAACCTCAGGGTTGGGACGGGCGCCGACTGGTACGAGCAGGGGCCGTTTCGGTGGTCCTTGAATCACCGGAGCGAACTCCCCAACAGTGAACTAGGTTTTCCACAAGTGTGGACGTCACTGTGGACCTCACCAGGTCGACGGGAGCATCAGTGCAGGCAGAACAAGCAGAACAGTTGTGGACAGCATGCGCCGGAGCTCTGCGCGAGCAGGTCTCCGAGACCGTCTGGATGACCACGTTCTCCGCCGTGCTCGCGCTGCGCGTCGATGGGAACCAGTTGCGGATCGCCGTCCCCAACTCGCTCGTCAAAGAGCGAATCGAGAGTCGCTATCTCGCTGTCGTGAATGGGGTTCTCGGCGATATCGGTAAGCCCGGGATGCAATTGGTGATCGAAGTCCGCACCGAGGACGCGCCGGGCCACGTCGAACCAGCACACGGCTCCAGTGGCGAGACTGGCATCGATTCCGTCCACAACCCTGATCGCAGCCTGTTGATAAACCCTGAGGTTCCTGTGGAAAACACGGAGCAACCTGGGGAACTCGGCTTGAAAGTTTCACCCCGGTACACCTTCGACGCCTTCGTCACCGGCACTTCGAACCGGTTCGCCCACGCAGCCGCTATGAGCGTGGCGGAAACTCCCGCTCGCTCGTACAACCCTCTCTTCATCTATGGAGACGCCGGTCTGGGCAAGACCCACCTGCTCCAGGCCATCTCCAACTACGTCCGCGAGAACTACGTCACCTACCAGGTGCGCTATGTCTCCACCGAGCAGTTCCTCAATCAGTACGTGGAAGCCATCCGGCAGAACACCCTCAGCGAATTCAAGAAGCGCTATCGCGAGATCGATGTTCTGCTGCTCGATGACATCCAATTCATCGAGGGCAAGGAAGGCCTTCAAGAAGAGCTCTTCCACACCTTCGAATCGCTCTATCAGGCGAACAAGCAGATCGTGCTCTCCTCCGATCGACCGCCCGATGCCATCTCCACCCTCGAGGATCGCCTCCGAAGCCGGTTCAAGATGGGGCTCACCACGGAGATCAATCCTCCCGAACTCGAGACCCGCCTTGCCATTCTGCGGAAAAAAGCGGAAGGCGAGCCCATCACCCCGTCTCCCGAGGTCCTTGAATTCATCGCCTCGAACATCACGAGCAACATCCGTGAACTCGAAGGGGCCCTCATCCGGGTCTGCGCCTACGCGAGCCTCACCAGTCAGGTGCTCGACGTCGCTCTCGCCGAATTTGTCCTCGATGATCTCATCTCCGACACGCAACCCCGGCCTCTCACCCCGGATCTCATTCTTGAGAAGACCTCAGAGATGTTCGGTTTTCCCATCGACGAGATCCGCGGACAGAGTCGCCGCCGACCATTGGTCACCGCCCGGCAGGTCGGGATGTACGTCATGCGTGAGCTCACTGATCTCAGCTATCCCGCTATCGCCCGGGAATTCGGTGGTCGCGATCACACCACGGTGATCCATGCAGTCGAGAAGATCGGTGGTCTGATGAAAGAACGCCGGCAGATCTACGACCAGGTCACCGAGTTGGCCCAACGGATCAGGAGCGGTGAATGATCACCCCTGTTTCCTCCTCTTCCGCGTCAAAAAACGAACAACCGCGCGGTGCACAACCCTGTGGACAATGGCGCGCGACCCCGTGGATGAGGGAGGGAGAACCTCTTGGTCATCCCCCGAACACCCGCGCGGTGCTGCGAACCTGTGAATACCTGTGGAAAGACCGCGCGGCTGGAAACAGGGCACACGCTGGGAAAACACCATGCCGTCCACAATCCACAGCACCTATTACTACTACTGCCTTTCATAGCTTCTTCCTGATCACAACTGAAAGAGAGTCGATGTGAAGTTCCGTTGTGAACGAGACCCATTGGTCGACGCCCTGACCACCGCTTCCCGAGCTGTTACAAGCCGGGGAAGTTCCCTTCCTGTGTTGTCGGGGCTTCGCCTCGATCTCAAGGGTGACCAACTCCAGGTCACCGGCAGTGATCTCGACCTCACCATCGCCGTGCGTGCGGCAGTGAGCGGAGAACGTGACGGCACTGCCATCGTGCAAGCCAAATTGCTCACCGACATCATCAGGAATCTCTCTTCCGGTGCGGTCACCGTTGAGGTCGACGACGAAGAGGCCCGGATCAGCTCCGGGCGCTCGGCGTTCGCAGTTCGAACCATCGCCGCCCACGAATTCCCGCAACTACCAGAACCAGCTGAGAACTCCGTCGTGATCGACGCAGCGCTCCTCTCTGACGCTCTACGGCAGGTGGTTTCGGCGGCCAGCACCGATGAATCACGACCAGTGCTGACCGGTGTGCTCATGGCCGCTGAAGGAACCGGGCTCCGACTTGCGGCGACAGACTCCTACCGCCTCGCGGTGAGGGACCTTCCCGGAACGTCAGTGCTCGCCGAAGGGCAGCAGGTGCTAGTTCCTTCGATGGCACTCAAGGAACTAGGAAGACTGCTCAGCACGGCTGAGGTGGTCACCCTTCGTCTGGGCGAGCGGGATGTCACCTTCGATGTGGACGACGCCAGGCTCACGAGTCGACTCATCGTCGGCGATTTCCCGCCGAACTATCGATCTCTCATCCCGAACACGCACCCGAACCGGCTCACCGTTGGCCGTGAGTCGCTGATCGAAGCACTTCGTCGCGTGAGATTGTTGGCGAAGGACGCCACTCCAGTGAGAATGGCGCTTCGTGCCGATGGCGTCGATCTGTTGGTGAGCAGCCCTGAACTCGGACAGGCCCGTGAGGAGATCGACGCTCGACATGAAGGCGAAGAACTCACTGTGGCCTTCAACCCCGAATACCTCATGGCTGGTCTCGACGTGATGCCCGGCGACGAGGTCATCCTCGAGACCGTGCATCCCCAGAAGCCGGCCCTCCTACGCAGCAGCGAAACCCCGGATTTTCTGTATCTGCTCATGCCTGTCCGGGTTCCCTGATCGGTCCGTGCATCTCCAACGGCTCTGGCTCACTGACTTCCGCTCGTATTCCACAGCCGAGCTGCAGTTCGCACCCGGTCTCACAGCGCTACTCGGCGCCAATGGGCAGGGAAAAACCAACATCATGGAGGCGGTGGGGTATCTCGCGACGCTCTCGTCGTTCCGCGGTGCCCCGACCGAAGCACTGATCCGTCGGGGTGCCGGCAGCGCCGTCGTGCGGGCGGAGGGAGAACGGGAAGGTCGGTCACTGCTGATCGAGGCGGAGATCACGGCCTCGGGTCGCGGACGGGTGCAGGTGAACAAGCAACGCCTGGCCCGTACCCGTGATCTGCTCGGTGCGTTGCGGGTCTCGGTGTTTGCTCCTGATGACCTGGAATTGGTCAAAGGTGGCCCGGCTGAACGTCGGCGCTACCTCGACGAGACCCTTGTGGCCCGAAAAACCTCGCTCGATGTGCTGCGCACAGACCTCGACCGCATCCTGCGTCAACGAAATGCGCTCCTCAAACAATCAGGGGGCCGTCTCAGCGCTGAAGTTGAAGCGACACTCATGGTCTGGGACGCGAAGTTGGTCGATGTGGGTGAGGCACTCGCAGACGCCCGCGCCGCCCTTATCGAGGAACTTGCCCCGGTTCTGAGGTCGTCCTACGACCATGTTGCTGGTCAGAGTGCCCACGTCGATGCTGTCTACGACGCACCCTGGCGCGAATCGGGGTTGGGAGCGGCCCTCGGGGCTGTCCGCCGCGATGAATTGCGTCGGGGAACCTCGCTGGTCGGCCCCCATCGCGACGAACTGCAGTTGACCATCGACGGGATGCCGGCCCGCACCCACGCATCGCAAGGTGAGCAGCGGTCCCTGGCGCTCGCCCTGCGACTGGCGGCGCATCAGGTGGTCACCGACAGCACGGGTACTCCTCCGATTCTGCTGCTCGACGACGTCTTTTCCGAGCTCGACCCGGACCGGAGTTGGGCATTGCTCGCGCATCTGCCTGCGGGGCAGACCTTGTTGTCGAGCGCCACTGGATTGCCCCCCGGGGCCAACCCCGAGCAGATCTTCCGGATCGAGGACGGGACGATCCGACCGTCGTAGGGCATCCGTACACTCACACCCATGCCATGGGAGCCATTGCCCGACCGTCACGAGCCCGAACCCACCGCGATGAGTGCCGGTCTCGATCGTCTTGTCCGGCACCTCGGTGGTTCCTCGGCCGATGCCATGACCACACTGTTCGATCGCTGGACCGAGTTCGTCGGCGACACCATGGGAGCGCATTGTCGACCAGTTTCATTGCGCGGCGGGGTGTTGCTGGTGGCCGTCGACGACCCAGCGTGGTCCACTGAGGTGCGGTTCCTCGAGGCGGCGCTCATCACCCGTCTCAACGCCGAAATGGGCGAATCCGCAATTGGTTCGATCGAGGTTCGCGTGCGGCCCCGAACGGGCAGAAACACCTAGGGAAATCCCCTGTTTTCGCGCTTCCTGCTGGTAGAATTCTGGGGCTGTGATGCAGTCAGTCATGACCCGTGAGTCCACCTGACAGAGCAATCTTCTGGCGGAGCAGTCAACTGGCAGAGGCATCACTCGAGAGATTGGGCAGTTTGAGCAGTTGGGAACGCCGCGCAGTTCAGAAGGCCGCGCAGTTCGAGAGATCGAGCAGTTCGGCGGTTCGTTCCGCCCGGAAGATCAAGCCTGAAGATTGACCTGAAGATTGACCTGAAGATTGACCTGAAGATTGAGAAGTGCAGCCGGGCGTTCGATCGACGAACGGCTCGAACAAGGACCAAGAGGGGAAGCTCGCAGCGTGGCGAAAACCACCGGAGATTACGGAGCCAAGGACATCACCGTCCTCGAGGGCCTCGAAGCAGTTCGTAAGCGACCGGGTATGTACATCGGGTCCACCGGCCCTGCCGGTCTGCACCATCTCGTGTACGAGGTCGTCGACAACTCTGTCGATGAGGCGATGGCCGGGCACGCAACACATATCGCGATCACCCTGATGCCCGACGGTGGCTGCGAGGTCGTCGATGACGGCCGTGGCATCCCCGTCGACAAGCACCCTGATCCGAAGATGAAAGGGCTCACCGCTGCTGAGGTGGTGCTCACCGTGCTGCACGCTGGTGGCAAGTTCGGAGGAAGTGGCTACAAGGTGTCCGGTGGTCTCCATGGCGTGGGTATCTCCGTCGTGAACGCCCTGTCCACGCGTGTTGAGGTCGATATCGACCTCAACGACAACCGTCACTCCATGGCGTTCATCAACGGCGGCAAGATCGAGCAGAACCTCACCGTCACCGGTAAGGCACCCCGTGGTCGCACCGGCACCACCGTGCGGTTCTGGCCCGATCCCACCATCTTCGACGAAACCAACTTCCGGGCCCAGACCCTCCTCGAGCGTTTCCAGATGATGGCCTTCCTCAACAAGGGCCTCGAGATCCGCTTCCAGGACAAGCGACCCGAAGCAACCTCGAACGAGCCTGTGGTGTTCAAGTACGCCGGTGGCATCGTCGACTTCGTCGCGCATCTCAACGCCTCCAAGGAACCGCTCTTCAAGAAGGTCGGCTACCTCGAGCAGGTCGAGGAGGATCAGGAAGTCGAGCTCGCCTTCCAATGGAACACCGGATTCAACGCCGACGGTCTCCATAGTTTCGCCAACGGCATCGCCACGATTGAGGGCGGTATGCACGAAGAGGGCTTCAAGAAGTCCCTCACCAACGTGGCCAATAAGTACGCCCGCGCGAAGGGTCTTCTCAAGGAGAAAGAGGACAACCTCCAGGGCGAGGACATCCGCGAGGGTCTCACCGCCATCATCTCCGTGCGTTTGCGCGAACCACAGTTCGAGGGTCAGACCAAAGGCAAACTCGGCAACGTCTCGATGCGATCACTCGTGGAGAAGGCCACCAACGAACGTCTCAACGACTGGTTCGAGGAGAACCCCACTGAGGCTCGCAAGATCATCGCCAAGGCTCTGCTCGCCGCCCGGGCCCGACTCGCCGCTCGCAGCGCACGCGATGCCACGCGCCGTAAGTCCGCACTTGAGGGCGCGGGCATGCCCGACAAACTCAAGGATTGTTCCAGCCGCGATCCCAGCGAATGCGAACTGTTCATCGTCGAAGGCGATTCCGCTGGTGGTTCTGCCGTCGCAGCCCGCGATCCACGTACACAGGCCATCCTGCCCATCCGCGGCAAGATCCTCAACGTCGAACGCGCCCGCCTCGACAAGATCCTCAAGAACAACGAGATCCAGACCCTCATCTCGGCCATCGGTGCTGGTGTCGGCGAGGAGTTCGACGTCACGAAGATCCGGTACAACAAGATCGTGCTCATGTGCGACGCCGATGTCGATGGCTCACATATCCGCACCTTGCTGCTCACGTTCTTCTTCCGCCATATGCGTGAACTGGTCGAGAAGGAACATGTGTACATCGCGCAGCCGCCGCTGTTTTCCACGGTGGTGGGCAAGGAGAAGATCTACCTCAAGGACGACCTCGCCAAGAGCGTCTTCCTTGAGAGCCATCCGAACCATAAGAAGGAGTTCCAGCGTCTCAAGGGCCTGGGCGAGATGGACTTCGACGAGCTGGGTGAGACCACCATGGACGCCGATCGGCGCACCCTGTTACAGGTCGCGGTCGAGCAGATGTCCATCGCTGACGAGGTGTTCTCCGTGCTGATGGGCGACGACGTCGAATCCCGCAAGCACTTCATCCAGACCAACGCCAAGGACGTGCGCTTCCTCGACATCTGAGGACGCCACCATTCGGAGACGACGACACATCATGAGCGACGACACCCCAACCGAAGATTCTCCTACCGACGAAGGTCCGATCACGGCTGCAGCCCTTACCGGCACGATCGAGCCCATCGAGATCCAGGAGGAGATGGAACGCTCCTTCCTCGATTACGCGATGTCCGTCATCGTGTCGCGTGCCCTTCCCGACGCGCGCGACGGCCTCAAGCCGGTACATCGTCGGATCCTGTGGGGCATGTACGACCTGCGTGCCCTTCCCGATCGACCCACCATGAAATGTGCGCGTGTCACTGGCGAAGTCATGGGCAAATACCACCCGCATGGTGACTCCGCGATCTACGACGCATTGGTCCGCATGGGACAGTCCTTCAGTCTGCGCCATCCACTCATCCATCCGAAGGGCAACTTCGGTTCGCTCGACGAACCGCCGGCTGCTGCTCGATACACCGAGTGTCGTCTCGCTCCGATGGCGCTCGACATGCTCGCCGACATCGACGAGAACACCGTCGACTTCATCGACAACTATTCCGGTGAGTTCCAGGAACCACTCGTTCTCCCCAGCCGTTTCCCCAACCTGTTGGTAAACGGCTCACAGGGCATCGCGGTCGGCATGGCCACGAACATCCCGCCGCACAACCTCGCTGAGATCATCGACGCGGTCAATCATCTGCTCGCGAATCCCGAGGCAACCCCCGACGAACTCATGGAGTTCGTGAAAGGCCCGGACTTCCCCACCGGCGCACTCATCATGGGTCGGCAGGGGATCATGGACGCCTACCGAACTGGTCGAGGGTCAATCAAGCTTCGCGGCAAGGCCGAGATCGAAGAAGGTACGCGCAGCGACTTCATCATCATCACCGAACTGCCGTATCAGGTGAGCCCGAACCAGTTCATCGTGAAGGTCAAGGAACTCGTCGACAATCGCGAACTCGAGGGCATCGCCGAACTCAACGACGAGTCGGCCAAGGGCAAGATGCGTCTGGTGCTGCGCCTCAAGCGCGACGCCCCGGCGCTCGTCATCCTCAACAACCTCTACAAGCGCACACCACTGCAGACCAACTTCTCGGTCAACACCGTGGCACTCGTCGACGGCATTCCGCGCACGCTCAACCTCCGCGATGCACTCGTCGCCTACATCGACCATCAGGTCGAAGTCATCACCCGTCGATCCCAGTACCGACTCGACGAGGCCCAGCGTCGGGCCCATATCGTCGAAGGTCTCCTCAAGGCCCTCGATCTCATCGACGAGATCATCGCCGCTATCCGGGCCAGTGACGACAAGGCCGGTGCCCGCGAGGCGCTCATGGCTGCGCCATTCGAGTTCTCCACCGAGCAGGCCGAACACATCCTCGACATGCAGTTGTCGCGCCTCACCCGCCTCGGTCGGGCGCAACTCGAAGAAGAGATGGCCAAACTGCGTGAGACCATCGCGGAGCTCGAGCTCATCCTGTCCGACGAGGGTCGTAAGCGTGCTCTCATCTCCGACGAACTCGGTGAGATCAAGAAGACCTACGGACAGGGTCGACGCAGTCAGATCACCTACGACGTCGGCGACCTCGACATCGAGGATCTCATCGACGACGAGGAACTCGTCGTCACCATGAGCGCCAAGGGCTACATCAAGACCATCGCCGTCGACGCGTTCAAGGTCCAGGCCCGCGGTGGAGTCGGGGTGAAGGGTGCCAAGCTCAAGGATGAGGACTACGTCACCCACATCATCCACACCACGGCACATGCATATCTGCTGTTCTTCTCGAACCTCGGTCGGGTCTACCGCCTGAAGGCGCACGAGATCCCCATGAAGGACCGCACGGCGCGCGGCACTGCCATCGTCAACCTGCTCCCACTGCAGCCGGGCGAGACCATCAGGGCCATCATCGACACCCGCGATTACGAGACCAATCGGTTCCTGTTCTTCGCCACCAAGAACGGTCAGGTCAAGAAGACCAAGTTCACCGAGTACGACTCCTCGTTGCGCGCGGGCATCATCGCCATCAACCTCAAGGACGGCGACGAACTCGTCAAGGTCATCCCGACCAACGGTGGCGACCAAGTGTTCATGGTCTCGAAGGCCGGTATGACCATTCGCTTCTCCGAGGACGAGGTCCGGTTCATGGGCCGAGCCGCCGCTGGCGTGCGCGGCATGAAGATGAAGACCGGCGACGAAGTGGTGTCCTGTGATGTCGCCCGCGACGACGCCGCCATCCTTATTGTCACCGACGGTGGCTACGGAAAGCGCACCCAACTCGACAAGTTCAACGTGCAAGGTCGCGGTGGCCAGGGCGTGCGCGGCATCCGGATCAACGCCAAGAAGGGCGGGGTTGTTGCCGCCTTCATGGTCGGCATCGACGACGACATCTTCGTGATCAACAGCGGTGGAACCGTCATCCGCATGGAGGTCCGTCAGATCTCCTCGCAGGGTCGCGACGCCACCGGCGTGCGGGTCATGAATCTGAGTGATGACGAGGTTGTGGCATCAGTCGCCCCGGTGCTCGGCCCCGAAGAATCCTCTGACTGATCCACCGGTCGAAGCATCAATGCCGGACGCGCGAGCGCTCGCTGATTTCTGACTCGCAGAGCGATCTGCCTCACATCATTCGCACCGATCCTTTGATCGGGATGGAGGCAGATCCATGGGGCTGGTTCCCTGTCGGCATCATCGAGTGCACGCGCATCGTTGGGTTCGTTCCGCACCATCAGTTGAGGCTGGACAAGTGCTGCCACTGTTCGCCGTCATGATTCTCTTCGTGTTGCTCATCGGTGTGGGTCTGATGCGTCTCGCTGGAGGACTCACCGATCGAGCTCGGGCGCGCACCGCGGCCGACGCCGCTGCGCTCGCGGGTGCGCGCGATGGCGAGGACATGGCGGGCCGGGTGGCCGAGGAGAACAACGCCAGGCTCGAGCAGTACGTGGCCCAGGACCGTGAGGTTGAGGTCACGGTTCGGGTGGGTGACGAGCGGGCAACCGCCCGGGCGCAGTTGCGCTGGTGAGGCGGGTGGCGGCTGTCGGTCGAGGCTGATCCCTACACTGCTCCCATGACCCGGGTGCGCATCATGAGGATCGACCCGAAGGCAACCCTTCGTTTCTCGATTGCGTTGGCGCTCTGTGTGTGGTTGATGCTGCTCGTCGCCGGTGTCGTGCTGTGGGCGTTCGCCGCTGCCACCGGCACGTTGCGAAAGGTTGAGGACTTCATCGCCCAACTGCTCGCGGAGAGCACATTCCATCTTGATGCGGTGAAGATGCTCCTCGGTGCAGCCGGCGTAGGTGTGGTTCTCCTGCTCACGGCGGCGATCTTTGCGGGCATCATGTCGGCCCTTTTCAACCTCATCTCGGGTCGCGTCGGGGGTCTTGCCGTCACGGTGGCTGAGGTCGAGGATCCGTCGGTTTTCCCTCGCGGCTGAACCGTCCGGTAGGGTGACCACCCGCTACGGGGCTATAGCTCAGTTGGTTAGAGCGCACCCCTGATAAGGGTGAGGTCGCTGGTTCGATTCCAGCTAGCCCCACAATGAGGATGATCCGTCGGGCCTTCGTAGCGATCGGCATGGCGGCGCTTGTCGCCGCCGCCGTTCGGCTCCGCGGTTCAGGTGGCACACCGCCACAATCGGGGGGTTGGCGCGAGCTCTCCGGTCCTGAGCTCGACTGATATGTCCCGGGTCGCGATCATCGGTGTAGGCGCGGTGGGTGCACGGCTGGCGCGCCAATTGGTCTCCACGGATGCAGACGAAGTTGTGCTTCGCGATGAGGATCGCGGACGCGCCGAGATGGTCGCCCAGAGTCTGGGCGAGAGATCTCGGGTCGACACTTCGGGAATCACTGCCCCGCTCGATGTCGATGTCGTGGTGCTCGCCGGCCGGCCCCGGGTGCATGCCGATCAGGCGGCTGCGCTGCTGTCGAATGGCGTGCCGATCATTTCAGTGTCCGACGATCTCGCTGATGTTCGAGGGCTGCTGGCGCTCGACCGGCAGGCTCGGCAATTGGGCACCACGGTCGTGATCGGCGCGGGTTTCGCTCCCGGCCTCACCTGCGTGCTCGCCGCCCATGGCGCACGACTCTTCGACCAGGTCGACGAGATTCACGTGGCCAAAGCCGGAACCGGTGGCCCTGCGTGTGCACGACAGCATCACCGATCGCTTGGTCGGATGAGCGTGGATTGGCGTGACGGCGACTGGGAGAGCCGTGCGGGTGGCTCGGGACGCGAGCTGTGCTGGTTCCCCGAACCGATCGGCGCCCAGGACTGCTACCGGGCCGAACTGCCCGACGCGATGCTGCTCGTTCCTGCCTTCCCTCAACTCCGGCGGGCCACATCGCGCATGGCGGCAACCCGTCGCGATCGCCTCACCGCTCGACTTCCGATGCTCTGGCCCACGCATCCCGAAGGTGGTCCCGGTGCGATTCGCGTCGAGCTTCGGGGGCAGCGAGGAACCGCTCGCGACGTCGTGGTGTTCGGAGCGATGGACCGGCCCGCGGTGGCTGCCGGTGCAGTGGCCGCTGTGGCCACACAGTTCGCCGTCGAAGGGTCGTTGCGCCGCTCGGGCGCGGCCGGACTCGCCGAGTTGGTCGAACCGCTCCCGTTCCTGCAGGAACTTGCTCGTCGTGGGGTGCGCGCCGCCACCTTTGACGGCGAAGCCACTGGTGCCCCCCGGGGCTGACCGGCCGACGTTCCCGATGCCAGTTTGGGCCGTCTGACTCTTTATCGAACAATGTCCCTCCCGCACAGTTTTTGACGCGCGGCCATTCCTACAGTGCCCTCCCGCTCACCCGAGCGGGACACGGTGCAGGAGCGTGGAAACGCCGAACAGGGTGGTGCGAAATGACCGAAGGTCGTGGGGGAACCGAGACGGGCGATCTCGTTGTCGGGGCGCTTTCGCTGGTGCGGCGGGTCGTGGCCCAGGTGGCAGGTTCGTTTCCTGCCCATGTCGATCGACACGAACTTCTGCGAGCCGGGGCGCTCGGCCTGGTTGAGGCAGCGAGGCGCTGGGATCCGGAACGGGGCGTTCCCTTCGAGGGGTATGCCGTGCTGCGCATCCGGGGCGCCGTGCTCGACGCGGCCCGGGCGGCCGACTGGGCGCCGCGAGCTCTTCGCACCATGGCCCGACGTATCGATGCGGTTGAACAGTCGCTCATCGGGGATTGCGGGCGACGACCCACTGAGACCGAGATCGCCGATGCTCTGGGGCTCGAACCAGCGGCGCTGCGGCGGGTGCGCACGACGTTGGCCCGGCTTGTTCCGCTCTCACTCGATCGGCCGGCAGGCAGGGCCGACGATGCGGAGACCGCGCTCGTCGAGTTGCTCGTCGACGGACGCCACGGTGAGCCATCGCTGGTTCTCGAACATCGCGAACTCATGGGCTATCTCCATGACGCAGTGGATCTGCTTTCCGAACGTCACCGGTTGGTGATACTCGGCGCATTTTTCGAGGAGCGCACGGCCGGCGATCTCGCCCGTGAGCTCGGCGTCACTGAATCACGGGTGAGTCAGTTGCGCGCCGAGGCGATCGCACAACTGCGGTGGGGTATCACCTCGCAGTACCGCAGCGAGGAACGCGTTGACGAGGTCTCGGAGCGGCGGAGCGCCTATGCCGAAGCGATCGCCCGGGCTCGGCGATGGGATCAGCGATTCGACGAAGAGCGACGTGTTGCCCGAGAGGTTGTGAGCGAGATCGCGTGAGCTCAGGGTCGAGGGGAGGTCGTTCCCGTCGGTACCCATGAGGGCCAGTTGGATTGGCAGGCCCAGAAGTACTGGGCCACGAGAAGAGAACGCTCGTCTAGCTGAGCGGCCAACGCACGCC
>WLCQ01000033.1 GCA_009705225.1 Actinomycetota bacterium
ACGGTGACCGCCTCGACATCATCCTCGAGCAAGGCGGGGGCTAGGACCTGCACCGCGACCGCAGCGGCACTGAGCTGTGCGGTCACCGGGCTCACCAATGGCGTGGTCTACTGGTTCACCGCTGTCGCCAACGTCAGCTCCACCCTGGCCAGTGGTGATTCTGTTGCCAAGTCGCAAGCACCAGCCGGTGTCCCCAGCGCGCCGTCAGCAGTCACGGCAACTGCAGGGGACACACAGATCAGCGTGACCTGGACCGCATCGACCGATAACGGATCTGCCATTCGCTATTACAGAGCGCTTGCCCGTGATGCGTCTGGAAATTCCAAGTCCTGCGGTTCGGCGACGGCTTCGCAGACCTCGTGCACCATCACCGGGCTCACCAATGGTGTGGCGTACACGGTGACGGTCGTGGCGACCAATGCTGTTGGTTCCAGCGCTGCTGGCTCTGCGTCGGCCGCGGTTACGCCGGCCTCGCCGCCGGGAACGCCGATCATCTCCTCGGCCGCTGCCGGCGCCGGTTCGGCTGTTCTTACGTGGGTGGCTCCGTCCAACGGTGGCTCTGCGATCACGGGGTACACAGTGACCCCGTACATCGGCACAACCGCGCAGACGACGTTCGCCTGTGGATCAGCGAACACCTGCACCGTCACCGGATTGACGAGTGGCATTGCCTACACGTTCACCGTCAAGGCGATGAACGCCGTCGGTGATGGCGCGGCTTCGATCGCTTCCAGCTCTGTGATCCCGATTCTCGCCCCGCCGGATGCTCCGGTCATCACGCAGATCACCGTCAAGTCCCAGACCGAGGTTCTGGTCTCCTGGACTGCTCCTTCGGCGAACGGTGGCGTCATCTCGGGTTACACCGTTACCGCGGTCGGCGGTTCTTCCGCCGTCACGCCTTGCACCACCACCGGTGCACTGTCCTGCACCATGACTGGGCTGAGGTCTGGCACCAGTTACACGTTCTCAGTCACCGCGACCAACGCCGCAGGCATCGGTAGCGCCGGAACAATGATCGCGACGGCAGGTCTGGAATTCGCACCGGCGAGCTCGAACGGTGTGAGTTTTGCGGCGAAGACCCTGAAGCTCGACCCTGTTCTCGGTGTTGCAACTGGCATCACCCTGATGACGATCCAGATCCTGGAGTCAACCTCAGCGGTATTCCCGGTCTTCATCAAGCTCAAGTCGATGAGCAACTGGAGCGTTTCACTCCTGCCGAGTGTGGCGAGTAAGCCGATCACCCCGACTGCCGGTTCGAGCATGCCTGCTCCCACTGAACTCACGGTGATTGCCGGGAAGAATTCGGTGGCCCTGAGTTGGCTCTCCTCGACCGGCTCCTCGACGAGCCAGAAGTACCTCGTGAAGGATTCGACCAACACGTTCTTCTGTCTGACTTCAACCCCGAATTGCATGATCACGGGACTGACCGCCGGTACGACCTATTCGTTCACGGTCACACCTGTTGTGGAAGCAGCGGGGAACGACGTCGCCTATTCGAGCGGCACAACAAGCAGCTCCGTATCGGCGACTCCGTCGCTTGCCAACGCCAACTGGACCATCCCGATCGGAACGATCGGAGTCTTCAATCCGGTCTCGATGGTCCATGAGTCGACTGACGCCACCTATGTCTTCCGTGGCACGATCAACCTTGACTCCACCTTGGCTCAGATCCTTTCGGTCGAGTACATCTGGTTTGGTCCGAGTTACACAGGCACCGGTTCTTGGAGTCTCACCTCAGTCTCCATTCCCGATAAGCCGACAGGGCTTTATGTCACGAGCAACGCCACGACCCGGGTGACAGCCACGTGGGATGCGCCAGCCGACAACGGTTCACGCATCACCGGTTACGTCGTGACCTCGTCGCCGGGCGGAAACTTCTGCACCACCTCCGCCACCTTGACCACGGCGGCTCCCACGAGCTGCGTGATCACCGGTCTGACGGTGGGAACCTCATACACCTTCACTGCGGTCGCCACGAATGCGATTGGTTCGTCCGCAGCGTCGATGTCCACCACCCCGATCGTTCCGCAAATCGCACCGATTCCGGCGCGAGCAGTGGCACCGAGGTGGCCAGTGGCTGTTGGCGGTGTGGGGAGCGCGTTCGTCTCCTGGACTGCACCTGATTCCGATTTCGGGGCCTCCGTCAGGCAGTACGAAGTGCGCAGCGTGGCTTGGCGCCCGGGCACTTCGGGCGCTGACAACTACACATGCAGGCGTACTACTACGAAGTGCTCCGCAAGCACGGGCGGCGGGGACGCGAACAGCGGCGGCGTCATCTATGACGCAGTCACCCACACCTGCATCACAACGGCACTCTCGTGCACGGTGACTGATCTGGTTGACGGTGTGCGCTACTGGTTCGAGGTCCGGGCCGTCACCGGTGCGGACACTCCCTCAGGCATGGTCGGTTCCGATGACGTGAGCACCGACTTGATCTACGCCGGCTACATATCGGTACCGGATCCTCAGGTTCCGTCCGCTCCGGGCACTGTCACGGTGGCGTCGGTTCCTGCTGACCCCAAGGGAATTGCAACGCCGAATGCAGTTATCAGCTGGACGGCAGCGCTGGATAACGGATCAGCGATCACCTCCTATCGGGTGGAAGGTTTCAAGCGCGCTGCGCCTTCGATCGACGCCCCGTCAGTACCCGGCGCGATCCAGACGATGAACACCCGGTTGCTGTGCGAGACCGTGACGCTCTCGTGCACGATCCCCAACCTCACGCTGAACTCGTACTACACGTTCGCCGTGACGGCGATCAATCGAGTTGGTGGCACGGAATCGGCGCACTCGTCGATGATCCAAGCGGGCGCAGCTAGTGGGGTTGTTTCACCCTCGACCAATCTGGTGAGTTTCTTCGGAAGTGCACCAGTTCGAGTGCGTGGGGCGATCGCCCTTGTGCCCATCGCGGCAACCGGCATTGTGGCAACCACTCCCTACCAGGGACGTTCACTGGTTTCCTGGACCGGGCTTCCGGGTGGCACGCTCATGGAGTATCAGGTGACCTCGTCCCCGGGTGGCTTCACGTGCAAGTCGTGGCTCACGTCGTGCACGGTCTTCAATCTGACCGACGGCGTCAACTACACGTTCACAGTGACCGGAGGACAGATCTCCGATTCGTTGGTCACTGACAGCTTCTCGGCAAGAATTGGGACGGTCGAGCTGAAGAACATTGTCATGACATGGCGTTCCACTGCTGTTGGCACATTCGCCGCTGGCTGGTCAGGCACTGCCGACGTCATGGTCGGGTTTGGATTCACGCTGAAGACCAAGGTCACGTCCTACACAGGTCCGTTGGATTGGACATTGACGGTGCTGCAGACCGAGAGCGCCCTTTCGAGCACTGACTTGTTCCCGGGAGTCAGCTGGCCGACATTCAGCCTTGTGGGAACAGTCTCCAGTGCAAACGGGACCATCTCCTGGAACGTCGAATCCCGACTGGCCGATTGGTCCGTCCCGATTATTCCCACGAGCAGGCGTGATTTGGACAGCAGTACGAATCCCGATCTCGGTTACAGCGTTTTCACGCTTTCCGATATGACGTTCTCGATCAGAAATGTCTGTCCGACCCTTGCTGGAACCACGGCCTATGTCTGTCCTCGGGGGATGAACAGCCTGTATCTGGTGGCCACGCTCTCGGTCGTCATGAGGCTTGATAAGCCGGGCATGTCCGGGGTCGAGGGCGAAGTTCCCTATAACGCGTACACCTCCACCGGCTACCTGGTGTACGGCCTTCTTTCGAAGACGATGACGATGGCAGTGAAGTTCCCGGATGCCGTCGTGGGAAGCGGAGTCACCCTCAAGGGACCGCTGCTGCAGATGTACACAACGATGGCTCCGCCTGTGTCGATGACCACCATTCCCTTGATCGGTGCTCCGGGTGCACCATTGTCAGTGAGCGCAACGAGCGTGCTGCGCGACGGCACAGCAGTTGTGCGCTGGATCACCCCGCCGAACGATGGTGGAACCACGATTCTTGGCTACACGGTCGTGGCCACCCCCTCGGCGAAGTCCACCGACACAGCGGCGCACCCAGCCGTGACCTGTGTGGTCGGTCCCGGTGGCTACACCGTGACACGCGAAGCTGTAAAGACAACTGCAGATCCGCAGAAGGCGCCCAAGTCGACCAAGGTGTCGAGCTCGTCGACCAGCCTCAACACGTTCTGCGCGATGAAGGACCTCGATTACGACACGGAGTACACCTACACGGTCAGTGCGTTCAATGCTGTCGGCGAGGGTGCACCCGGCGTGTCCACCTCGATCGGAAGCGTCTCGATCCTTGGTGCGTTGAAGGGTGCCAAATTCTTCGTGGAGTTGTCCGGCGGGCTGAATCTCACAGATCTCGGTATTGATATTTCAGTGAAGATGACTGCGGTACCGCTCGGGCCGGACGGTAAGCCATTGACCACCGAGAATCCCTGTCAACCGACAAGCGTCTTTTCGGTCACCTCACCAAAGGCCGTTGTCTGTGCGAACCAGAAGTACGGCTGGGCGATCATTGCGAACATCGCATCCGATGCCGGTGCCAAGAAATCCATGCTTGGCATTGATTCGGTCGGGACAATGGCCTACACAACGATGCCCGCCACCGTGGTCCTGAACGGAATCCAAACCGATATTCCGGCCAAAACCTTCATGTTCGGGGTCACCATGACCTTGACCGATGCGATGAGGAAGGTCCTTCCGGGTGTGGACACGCTCAACGGCATGTTGGTCTACACGCCGAGCACCAAGGCCTGGAGCGTGACCGTGGCCCTGGCCACTGGTTGGGCGACGAAGATCGGCGCTGTGACGCTGAGCTTCCTCAGCACCACGGTCGGCGTCAAGGGCGTGGGGTCTGTGCCCGAAGCACTCGAGTTGACCGAAATCGGCAGCATCTCCTTCGCCAACAAGGACGGCTCGACCACAGAAATCCGAGCAACTCTTGGATTCCGTGTTCAGACTTCGGGAAGTGTCTCAGTCGGTATCACCGTCACTGGAACAGCCGGTCAGCCTGTCTGGCCGAACATGTTCGGCTACAAGGGCTTCGACCTCATGACGATGAGCATGTCGGTTGGAATCTCGGGCACGCTTCCGGAACTCGGACTCGTCGGAACCGTTCGACTCCCCGCAAACATGATGAGCGCTCTTGGTGGGACGGCGGCGGTGAAGATCACCGTTGGCGTCAACCTCTCGCTGAGTAACCCATGTGCTGCGTTCGACATCGTGGCAGAAGACAATGTGTCCAACGTGGTCAATATCGCCAGTGGTTCGCTCACTGCGAAGAGAATCATGATCGTGGTGGCACCATTCGGTTGCACGATCGGAGCTGGCCTCGCTGCTGTTGTGTATCCGGAAGGCGCGTCGGTGAACTTCACCGGTTCGTTCATGGGTGTGAGCGTGGCCGCCAAGCTCTCCACGATCACCGTGGGAACGGCCGTTACCGTCTCCGGGTCGATCGCTGTGAGTGCAATCACTATGGGTCAACTCAAGTTGGATGCGGCGAGCATTGAAGTTTCGATGAGCACCGCAGTGGGCGCCAGGCAGTACTTCAAGTTCTCCGGTGGCGCCACCCTGCTCGGAACGAAGGCATCCGTACTGGCCGAAGCGAGCTACACCAATGGAACTGCAGCCGGTTCGGTGACCGCCACGGTCAGCATCGCCAATATGACCGTCGGCGGGTTCGGTCTGAAAGATGTCTACGTCAGGTTCAATCTCGACACGACGAATCCGCTGAGCTTCGAGCTTGCGTTCGGGGCGAAGTTCCCGATCCTCCCGGGCGTGATGCTCTCGGCGACGGGCAAGCTCACTCCGACGCAGTTGTATCTGTCGGTGAACAACACCATCAACTGGGGCTCGTTCGAGGCCATCGCTACAGGCAACGTGTATCTCGGCACTACAGCCGGCGGATCCACCACCTTCACCTTCTCCGTGAACGTCAGTATGGAAGTCCCGGGTAACAGTCTGCTGCCCAAGTTGGGCGGCTCCATGTCGGTCACGACTGATGCGAAGGGTGCGCATTACAGCGTGACCTTCAACACATTCAGTTACTCACCGTTCGGGGCATTTGAACTGTCGCTCTTCGCCGACTGTGAATGGGCGGGATTCCCGAACGGAGCCCAGATTGGTGGGCGCATCTCTGCCCCATTCGAATGGGGTCAGCTGTGGGGTCGGGTCACCGGCATCGCAAGGTTGGGTCGTGACAACGCTGGCAAGACAGCGCTTCTCATGGACATCACCGTCACGGCAAACCTCGGTGTGGCCTGGGCGGCGAATGTGGGTGCCACGCTGCACTTCACGAACTGCAGCGCATCCTGCTCGAAGTGGGCCTCGCCGATCCTTCAACTGAGGGCTCAGACCACCTGGATGGGCAATACCATCGACACCGGATGGCAGACGATGTCGCTCGACGGATCCTTCTCGATCAGCAGCACCTCGAGCTTCAGTCGCTCCAGCGGAATCATCTATGGCTGCGTCAACTGCTCCGACCCGGGTTCTGCTGGTCTTCTCCGTTGGCAGGCAAGTTTCTCCGGCTCGGCGACATTCACGTTCAGTTCGGCGAATGGTCTCCGAGTGGCCACGTCAGCCAAGGCACAGATCAATGAATCTGCCTCCAAGGGCACCTGCACGAAGTGGTGGGGAGCGAAGGGCTCCGAGATCTGCACGGAGTACGACTACTCGTGGGGCTCGTTCGTGAAGTCAGCCGATGTCGATATCAGCATCGATGTCAACAGCGAATCCCTGAAGTCGAGCTGGCTCGGTAAAGCGTTCAGCGCCTGATCGTTGGTGGGACCCGCCGTTCGGGTCCCACCAATGTGGCAGCTGCCGACGGCCATGTCCGACTGTTCCTACCTAGAATCTCGTGTCAATGGCCGCCAAAAAGCAGAATAAACAACGTCAGCAGCGAGTGCAGCAGCACAATCAGGCACGAGTGGTCGCTGAGGCAACCGCAATGCAAGCAGCTCGACGCCGTCGGCTGATGATCATCGCCGGCAGCCTCGTCGCCGTGCTGGTCGTGGCCACTGGTGCGTTCGCGCTTACGCGTGGCTCGTCTTCATCGTCCAATGATGATGTGGCCTCGGGAACTCCGGTCACAACGTCGAAGTCGGCAAAGACATCAGCGCTCGGTGACGACTGTGTCGCCCGCACCGGCACTTTGCCGACTGGTTCCCCAGAGGTGTACATGCCGGTGGGCCCGCCGCCCACCGATTTGCAGGTCACCGATCTCGCCACTGGTTCCGGCACGCCGGTTGCCGCTGGTGACACCGTCACGGTGAATTACACCGGCGTGGCCTGCTCCACCGGAGCGGTGTTCGATTCCTCATGGGTCACGGGCCAACCGGCAACGTTCGCGCTCGAATCAGTCATCGAGGGTTGGCAGACGGGTCTGGTCGGCATGCTTCCCGGAGGGCGACGGCTCCTGGTTATTCCCCCTGCCCAGGCGTATGGCTCCTCCGCCCAGGGTGTCATCGCCCCTGATGAGACCCTCGTGTTTGTCGTCGATCTGGTTTCGAGCGCGCCGACTCCGGCCGGTCAATCCCAGACCTTCACACCGGGTATCTCCGAGATTCCTGTTGAGAACGTTTCGGTCACTCCGGGTGGCGATACCACCACAACCACAACCGCTCCGGACGTCCCGAAGACCTGCCGTCCGTTCTCCGACACCTTGCCGACTGGTGCACCGAATGTTCCGGTTCCCACCGAGCCGGTCACCGCATCGTTGGTCAAGCAGGATCTCGTCACCGGTTCGGGTGCCCCGGTTGCTCCGGGCAGCACGGTCACCGTGCAGTACATCGGCGTGGCCTGTTCCACCGGCAAGATCTTCGACTCCTCCTGGGCCAATGGGGCGCCGGCCACGTTCGGGCTCAACTCGGTCATCAAGGGTTGGACCGATGGCCTGCCCGGCATGCGCGCCGGTGGTCGTCGACTCCTCGTCATCCCACCCGATCAGGCCTACGGCGCGCAGGGCACCGGTGGCAGCATCGGCCCGAACGAAACGCTCATCTTCGTCGTCGACATGATCTCGTCGAAGTAGACGAGATCAGCGCCGTTAGACCGAGCCGTCTCGAATGACTCCAGCGATCACTCGCAGAGACAGAATCGACGCGGCGGCAAGACCGACATAGCCGAGCAGCTCGTTGAGATTGAGGTGGCCGCCGAGCTCAGGGCCGATCTGCACATCAATGAGAAGCACTGAGCCCAAACCAAGAGCGGCGGCGATGATGGCCAGCACCATGCGGTCGACCAGCTTGGAGAGCACTTGCTCGTTTTTCGGATCACCGAAGAACGAAAGGCGCATCGAAAGGCGGCCATCGACGGCCTGGCCCAGCAGCGAATCCACCCGTTCGGGAAGGCGACGAAGACGCGGCATCTGACGCATGGCTTCGTGCTCGATGGTGGCTCGCAGCCCACTGATGTTGAGCTTGGCCCCGGTGAAATCGCCAGCATGCGCACGGGCGGCTTCGACCAGCGAGAACGTCGGGTCGATGGTCTTGAGGGTGCCCTCGAGGGTGACCATTGTTCGGATGAGAGTGGCCAACCAATCAGGGAAGCGCAGGCCGAACTGAGCAATGACCATCGAGAGGTCCTGGAACGCAGCTGCGGTCATGCCGCCGCCGGCGTGCATGTGTCGGGCGAGCATCCGCTCGAGTGACCGCTCGAGCGCGCGGAGATCAGCTTCGTCGCTCATGTCCACGATCTCGGTCAGGGCAACACGAAGACCGGCGGCGTCTCCCAGAGATGCCGCCACCAACAGTTCGAGGGTGGCCGAGCGTTGACCGGGCCCGAGCCGTCCGACGGCGCCGAGATCGATGAGCACGATCGTGCCGTCGGGTTCTACGAGGATGTTGCCGGGATGCGGGTCGGCGTGAAACACACCCACCTCGAACATCTGGCTGAGGAACGCCGTGATCAGACGCTCGCTCGCCTCGGCGGGGTCGAGTCCCGCAGCTCGGAGCGCTTCGACATCGGCCACGCTCACACCGCTCACGCGCTCCTCAGTGAGAACTCTCGAGGTGCTGAGTTCGGGATACGTGGCGGGGATGCGGATGCCGGGGAACGCCGCCAGGCCGTCAGCCAGTTCCCGCGCGTTGTTCGCCTCGATCATGAAGTCGAGTTCCTCGGCGACATTGTCGAGGAACTCGGTGGCGAGATCAGTGGGCTTCACCGAAAGTCCGAGTGGTGTGTTTCGCTCGATGAACCCGGCGATCTGCAAAATGGCGCCGCGGTCGACATCCATGCGTCGTTGAAGACCGGGACGTTGGGCCTTCACAACCACTGGTGTGCCATCGCGCAACGTGGCGCTGTACACCTGGGCGATCGATGCGCTGGCCAGCGGTGTCCACTCGAACTCGGCGTAGAGCACTTCGACGAGGCCCTGCAGTTCCTTCTCGATCACCGGACGGATGGTGGGTTCCGGTGCGGGTTCGGCACCGCTGCGCAATTTGCTGAGCTCGTCACACCAGGCTTGGGGCAACACGTCATTGCGAGTGGACGCCACCTGACCGAGCTTCACGAAAATGCCACCGGCTTGTTCAAGCGTGTGACGGACACCATCGGGAAGAGACGCGGCATCGACCCGGCGGCGCACGATGCCGTTGCTTCGCGCGATGCGCACGACCTCGCGGTAACGGGCCACACGGTCACGGTGGATCCGGACTGTCTCGATCGGGTTGCGCACCGTGACAAGCCCTGCCGCTTCGCCGCTGGCCAATGAACCAACGGGGCTCAGGAAATCCAGACCGAGGGCGCAGACCATGGTGAGCAACGGACCGATGGCGAGCGAGACCAGCACCATGTCGATGCTGTCCCAGCGCCAATTGGTGAGCTCGCCGGCGAGCACCACCGCAGCGCTCCAGCCGACGACGCCGGACACCGTGAGTGCCAACCAGCCTCGTTTAGCGCCGAGCATGCGGCCGGCGACGAAGGTGACGGCCACCATTGCGGGCAGGCCGAGAAAGATCCAGGCGAACAGTGCCGGGAGGTTCATGATGGCAGTCCTGTCGGGTTCGGTGTTGCTGGTGAGTTAGACCCGACGGCGCTTGCGTACCGCCGCAGTCGAGGTGCCCAACAGTAGGAGACCAGCGCCGGCGAGGAGGGCGCCGCCGGCCAGTAGCGGCCCGGTTGAGTCGTTGCCGGTATAGGGGAGCTCACCCGAGGTTCCGAGATCGACCGGTGCCGCCACCGCACCGGAGGTGAGCGTGACGGAGTTGTTCGACAGATCCGGATCAACAACAGCGGCACTGACCTCACCGGTGAGGTTCACCGCACCCTCGGCCACGCCGGTCATATCGAACGTGAAGGTGATATCGAAGGATTCACCCTCGGCCAGACCCGAGACCGCGATGGCGCAGCGGAACGATGCGTCGCAGACCACCGGGCCACCCCAGGTGGGCCGGGCGCCATGGCCGGGGTACAGCTCGGTTGCATCAGTCAGCACCGCACCCGCAGGCACGGTGAGCTGCAGATCGATCGCACCGCTGATGGAGGGCCCGAAATTGTCGACGGTGAATTGCCAAGCAATTCCCGGTCCGGCGGCGAACAGTTCGGGTTCGGTGCCGGTGATCGCGAGATCAGCGAACGGCGCCAGTGTGTAGTCGATGGACGCGGTGTTGTTTGCTGGGTACTCATCGAACAGCACGGGGTCGGCGTTTGTGTCAGGGGATAGTGAGTCGAGTGCCTCAGCAGTGACGGTCGGTGTCGGCGGTACCGAAATTCCACTGCGTACGTCAAAGGTGGCAACGAGTTGTTGGGACTCCCCAACCAAGATCGGGCCAGCATCGCAGACCACCGAGGCCGGGTCAGCGGTGGGGTTACATGCGCCGCCGTTGTTCACGTCGGTGAGGGTGAAACCGTCGGGAAGTGTGACGAGCACCGGGGTGATCACGGTCGCGGAGAGTCCGTTGTTTGAGACGTTGAAGACGGCGCTGCCAGAACTGCCGGGTACGACCTCGGCGGTTGGGAAGGCAGCGGTGACTGCAATATCGGCGAAACGAACAGTGAGTTCGTCAATCGTCGCAGTGTTATTGGTCAGATCTGGATCGAGGGTCGACGAAGAGACGGTTGCGGTCGAGGAGATCTGATCCGCGGGGGAGGAAGCGACCTCGATGATGCTCAGTAACTTGGCGCTTCCACCAGGGGGCAATGGTTGGTAAATCCTGCAGATCGGGGTGGGTCCATCGCCACAGTTCCCATCGGGGACTCCGCCGGGAGATGCCGTGAGATCGGGGTCGAGGGCGATCGAGATCTCGATATCACGAGCGGTGCTCGGCCCGTGGTTGATGACCGTGAGGACGTACTGGCTCCATCCGCCACCAACGAGAGGTGCCGTGCCGATTGCGCCGGTGATCTCCAGGTCGGCCGAGGGTGCCAGCGTCGGAGCGAGTGTCGAGGTGTTGTTTCCGAGCGTCGGATCGAAGATGGACGACGCAATGGTGGTTGTGAATGTCCCCGAGCCCAAGGCGTCGGGAGCGAAGGCCCCAGAGATCACGATGTCATGGGTCGCACCGGGAAGAAGGTCGGCGAGTGTGCAGGTCATCACTGTTGCGGTGGTGAGCACACAGGATGTGTCCGCAGTGGTCATCGGCGCGAAGCCAGCGGGCACGGTGATAGTCACCACGGGAGCGGTGGCCGTTGACGGGCCGCCGTTGTAGGCCGACACGTACAGATCAGTGGCGAGGCCCGGCACCGGTGAACTCTGTGAGAGTCCGGTCACCACTGCGAGATCAGAGCGGACGTCGACGGTTGAGGTTGCCGTGGCTGAGTTATTGGCCGGTGTCGGATCAGTGACCGAGGGGTTCATGGTGGCGGTGCCGGTGAGGGCGAGCGATGCCCCGGAGTCGGTTCGCACCCTGCCGGTGATGACCAGATCGCCGCTGTTGTTGCTGAACGCGCCCCCGGTCACGTCGAGGAAGCCGATGCCGCACTGGATGCTGGTGGTCCCGTTCACCGTGCAGGAGTCGGGAACTCCGGTGAGCTCGTAATTCGCCGGGATGGGGATCTCGAGCAGGACTCCATGGGCGACCGAGGGACCCAGATTGGTGACCTTGAAGCCGAAGGTGGCGATGCCGCCGGGATCGACTGAGGCAGCAACCGCCGATGCGTCTACCGACAGATCAGCAGTGGGGCTGGTGGCATCACTTACGACCTCCGCGTTGTTGCCAGTGTTCGGGTCTGTTGTTGTGCTGGAGACAACGCCGGTGGCGTACATCGTGGCTGACACACCGGCATTGACCACCCCGGAGATGGTCGAAGTTACCGAACCGCCAGAGCTGATGGATCCGAGCGCGCATGTGAATGTGCCAGCGGGGGATTCCACGCAACCCGTTGAGGCGGAGCGGGGAGCGTCGAGTTTCGAGGGATCAATCGTGATGACCGCCTGCGCCCCGGCGGCGACCGACGGACCGTTGTTCGTGGCGGTGAAACTCCAGGTGCCGGTGGTTCCGGGAACGAGCGGAACCGGCGACACGGAACCAACCACGGACAGATCCGCTGCGGGACGTACGACAATGGCTTGGCTGGCGACATTGTTGAGAGCGTTGGGATCAGCGACCGGTCCGGTCACCTGCGCGTTCACGGTGAGCGTGCCGTCAACGGTGGTGCGCAGCAGAAGTCGGAAGATGCTGGTTCCCGGGGTGCCGATGGCGGGTCTCGGACAGGTCAAGACCCGCGCAACGGCAGTGCAGTTGCCGCCGGAGACGAAGTCGAGACCAACGGGGAGTGTGATGGTGGCGGTGCTGCTTGTGGTGGAGGGGCCGTCGTTGCCGACGACAACCGCGATCGAGACATCGGTGCCGGCCAACGGCGAGGCGGGCGACACAGCGGTCAACCCGATTGAGAGGTCGGCCGACGCGGTGACCGTGACCGTGACGTTGGCCTCGTAGGTGCCGCCATTGGCGCTGGCCCGGTAGGTGAAGGTGTCAGTGCCGGTGAAGCCCTCGACCGGTGTGTAACGAATCGAGGTGCCGCCACCGATGATCGATGCGGTTCCATGGGCGGGCGTGGTCGTGCCGGTGATGGTCTTGGCCGTGCCGAGGTCGTTGGCCAGCACCGCGATCGTGGTGGCTGTGGCTTCAGTGGTGTCGGCAGTGTTGGCCACGCCGATCGGCAGCACGTTCACGGTGGAACTGGCACTCGAAGTGTTCCCGGCGATATCGCGCATCGTGTACGTGAATGAGGCTGCGCCGGAGAATCCTGCGGTGGGGGTGAACTGCACCCGGTTACCCACAATGGTGGCGGTGCCGCCTGAGTTGCCATCGATTGACACGAGGCTGAGCCCGGCGCCGACATCGTTGGCGAGCACATCGATCGTGACAGCAGAGCCGGCATTCGTGGCCACCGGGTCGGAACAGGCACCCGCGGTGAATGAGAACTCGATGTCATCGAGCAGATTCCCCGAGTCGGGAGACGCCGTGGTGGTGCCATCGGACTCGAAGGCAAAGCGAGTGGTGGTCTGGCCGGCGGGCACCGTGTAGGTGCCGTTATGGATCGTCCAGCCATTGCGGGCGGTGCCGACGAGGTTCGCTGTGAGTTTCGGACTCGTGTAGGCGAGAGCGGAACCGGGCACGCCGATACGCACCCACATCGACTCGCCATTGCGGATCGTGGCCTTATGGGCAATACGCCACACCATGGTGGAACCAGGAACGGTTGCGATGTCCTGAAAGAGTGTCGCCGGCTTGAGAGCGTTGAGTTCGGCGAACTGCGAACCGCTGAAGGCGTTCACGCCCTGGAACGGCGATCCCCACATCTCGATGATGTTCTCCGCAGCATTTCGCCATTCGAGTCCAGCGGTGGAGGTGTTGACGAGGGTGTAGTTGTTTGCTGCTACTCGTGGAGTTTCGAAGTCGCCGTTGCGCAATCCGATTGTGGTGCCGCAATTGGGCGACTGGGTGGGCGCGGCGCCGGCGGTGGAGTAGGCCCCAACCCCTGCGACTGCGGCGATGAGAAGACCGGCGAGAAGAACCGCAGCTGCTCTGGATGAAACGATTCGGGACATTGTTCGATTCTAGGGGTCAGGACATGCCCGAGCCCGAGATCGAACCTCGATCGAGCACATGACTCCGTGCCCCCGACTGGTCCCAAAAAGGTGCAGAACCAGCTCTGATCAGGCCTCAGTTGAGCGCTGCATCGTGGCGGCCTGGATGAAGATCCCCTCGGCCCTCGCTGTCACCACACCATCGATACTGATTGTGCCCTGAGTGAATACCTTGCGACCCTCGACCCGATCGATCCAGCCCTCGAGAACAAGTTCGGTGTCGATGAACGTGGGCTTCTCATAGCGAACCGACAGCGTGCCGGTGAATCCGCCGAGTCCGTGGCACACATTGGTGGCTCCGAGCAGTTCGTCGAACACCAGGGCGATGATGCCGCCGTGCACCATGCCCGGAGGACCGTTGTAGGTGGCGCCGAGGTTGGCGGTGCCGTGCAGACGTTCGCCGTCGAACTCGAAGCGGGCCATTGGTGAGATGGCATTGAGCGGCCCGACCACGGGGGAGAAAGGAAAGAACTCACTCGGGTTGGTTCCGGCGAGTCCCTGCGGGCCGGTGTTGTCACGACTGCGTGCCCCTTGCATGGGCATGCCGTTCTCGCGATACGGGATGAGCAGATCGGCGGCTTCGGCAGCGAGTGCCGCGGCGCGCTTGAGGATGTTCTCTGGGGCATTGGCGCGACGGATACCAGCGATGAGGCCACGGGTGGCATCGGCCAGATCAGCATGGGCCTCGGGCTCGTCGACAACCCATCCGGGCATCTCGGTGAAGTCGAAGGCGCTCATGCGTTGTACGCCGAGGTCGGATCGGGATCGCTGGCGCCGGGAAGGCCCGGTTCGATGCGACCAGTGAGCCAACCACCGTCGACCACGAGTTCAGTACCGGTGATGTAGGAGGCGTCGTCGCTGGCGAGGAACGCAACAGCGTTGGCGATCTCATTCGGATAGCCGATACGGGCAATGGCCTGATGGGTGTAGGGCACGGTCTCGAGCGCCGGATGGTTGATGGGATTACCCATCACGGTGTTGACGCCACCGGGGTGCACCGAGTTCACCCGGATGCCGTAGCGGCCCCATTCCATCGCCGCCGTCTTCGTCATACCGCGGGTGGCGAATTTGGAGGCGGTGTAGGAGATGAGGCCGTTCTTCGAAGCCATGCCGTCGATCGAGGAGATGTTGACGATCGCGCCGCCGCCGGTCTCGCGCATGGCGGGCATCACGGACTTCATGCCGAGGAAGCAGCCGACCTGATTGATGTTGATGACGGCCATGTACTGCTCGAGCGTGGTGTCCTCGATGGAGGAGGGGCGGATCACGGCGGCGTTATTGACCAGCACGTCGATACGGCCACCGAACTCGACGGCGCTGGTTACGAGTGCAGCCCAGTCGGATTCATTGCTCACGTCGATGTGCACGTAACGGGCGGCGGCGCCGATATCGGCAGCAACAGCTTCACCCTCGGCGTCGAGCACATCACCGATGATCACCTTGGCGCCCTCGGAGGCGAACAGGCGGGCCTCGGCCTCACCCTGTCCCCGGGCCGCACCGGTGACGATCACAACTTTCCCATCGAAACGACCCATGATTCCCTCTCGAAAACGCTGTGCGGAATATGTGACATCGGCTCCGATGTCCGGAGCGACTCTAGGCGAGGTGGTGATGACCTCAGCCCAGGGCGAGCACGACTGCGACCACGATGCCGAAGGTGGCGATCACGGGGCGCAGAACACTGGCGGGTAGGCGGCGGGCCACATGGGATCCGCTCCAGCCGCCGAGCAGGCTCATCGGGGCCATCACGGCCACCATCCACCAGTGCACCGGTCCGAACAGGGCGAACACCACGAGAGCCAGGAGATTGATGACGAGCGATAGAGCACCCTTGAGTGCATTGGTGTGCTGCAGGCTCTTGTTCAGGAACACGCCGAGCACGGCGAGCAGCAGCACGCCGAGGCCACCGCCGAAGTAGGCGCCATAGGCACCGGCGAAGAAGGTCGACAATGCCAGAGCGGTGAAGCTGCGGGTGAAGCCATCGTGCGGGCGACTCAGCACCCAGCGTTGAATGCGCGGTTGCAGCACCAGCAGCACCGAGGCCAGCAGCACCAGGAACGGCACGATCGCGTCGAAGACCTTCGATGAGGTGGCCAGCAGCACTGCTGCGCCGGTGGCGGCGCCGAGCATGGCCACCGGCGCGAGTCTGCGCAGTTCGTGGGTTTCCTCACGAAGTTCGCGCCGGTAGCCGAATGTGCCGCCCACATAACCGGGAAAGATCGACACAGTGTTCGTGACATTGGCACTGAGGCGCGGAAGACCGATCGCAATGAGTGCCGGGAACGACACCAGGGATCCGCCGCCGGCCACGGCGTTGATGCCGCCAGCAAGGAAACCGCCGGCGGCAATGAGCGCGATATCAGCGGCGGTGTTCATCGGCCGAAGCGTAGTGGTGGCCCCTCGCGCCGAAGGTTCCGGCGTCGTACTGTTGGGCCATGCCGACGATCGATGCCAACGGGATCACCATCTATTACGAAGAGTTCGGTGAAGGACCGCCCCTGTTGTTCTTCAACGGTTCGTTCTCCACGCTGGCCACGAGTCGGCCCTTGGTGCAGGTGTTCGGAGCGCACCTGCACACCGTGGCCCATGATCAACGCGGTCTCGGAAAGACCTCGATTCCAACGGGTCCCTACACAATGGCCGAGTACGCCGCCGATGGCCTCGCTGTCATCGATGCGATGGGCTGGGACACCTGTCGTGTTGTCGGCGTCAGCTTCGGTGGCATGGTCGCCCAGGAGTTCGCCGTCACCAATCCCGATCGTGTGGAGCGTCTCGCGCTGCTGTGCACCTCGCCGGGCGGTGCCGGTGGATCGTCGTATCCCATGCATGAACTGCGGGCCATGCCCATCGAGCAACGGGCGAAGGTCGGCATCGAGATCATGGACACCCGCTTCAGCGATGAATGGTTCGCTGAGCATCCGAGCGATCTGGCCCTTGTGTCGGCCATGGGCGACCGACCCTCGCCGGCCGAGGGCAGCGACGCCGCACGTGGAGAGTTCGAACAGGCCAATGCCCGCAGCCATCACGATGTCTGGGATCGCCTCGGAGCGATCAGTTGTCCCACGTTGGTGGCGGCCGGTCGTTACGACGGAATCGCGTCGCTTGCCAACAGCGAAGCGATCGTGTCGCGGGTTCCGAACTCAGAGCTGCGCGTCTACGAGGGTGGTCACGCGTTCTTCGCCCAGGACCCGAACGCATTCGGCGAGATCCTGGACTTCCTCGCCGAGTAGGGGACTGCGCTACTCCGCCGGCATGGCTTGGGCCATGAACTGGTTGAGGTCGAAGTACTCGCGCCACTTGGCGATCTTGTCGCCCTCGAACTCGAAGATGCCCATGACCGGAAGCGAAACCTCGCCCCCGTCGGGCTTCTCGAAGATGTCGACGCGCTCAGTGATGACGACCGGGCCATTGGAGATCAGGGTGTCGATCCGGAACTCCACGATCTTCAGTCCGGCGGTGAAACCATCGATCATCATGCGAATGGCCTCATGGCCCACCATCGGATCGACGGGGATGTTGTGGTAGATCCCATCTTCGGTGAAGAACTCGACCACTCGGTCGAAATCGGCATCGGCCCAGGCCTGGCAGAAGTCACGGACGAGCTGCTCGTAATCGTATGAATCGGACATGGGTCCCCCTCGGTTCATGGCGCTTTTCCGCGCTTGCTGTCGACATCCTGCCAGTTCCGACGATGGGTCCGCGTCGTTGCCTCTACGGTGTTCTCCGCAGGCCCGAACAGGGCGACACGCAGGGGGAGAACCATGGCCGACTTCAGCATCGATCCCGAGTTCGAGGCACACCTCGACTGGATCCGTGAGTTCGTGGCCACCGAGATCGAACCGCTCGACCTGGCCTTCGCCGGCGAGGAGATGGTCTACGACAAATCGAGCCGTCTCTATGCCGAGGTGATCCGTCCACTACAGCAGGTGGTGAAGGATCGTGGTCTGTGGTCCTGTCATCTCACCCCGGAGTACGGCGGGCAGGGATTCGGTCAGGTGCACCTCGCGTACATGAACGAGATCCTCGGTCGCTCCCAGTTCGGACCCACGGTGTTCGGTTCGCAGGCCCCCGATTCCGGCAACGCCGAGATCCTCGCCCACTACGGCACACCGCAGCAGAAGGCCACGTATCTCGAGCCGCTTCTCGACGGTCGTATCTCATCGTGTTATTCGATGACCGAACCGCAGGGTGGTGCGGATCCGTCGATGTTCGCCACCCGGGCGGTGCGCGATGGAGGTGAATGGGTGATCGATGGCGAGAAGTGGTTCTCCTCCTCGATGCGTTTCGCTTCGTTCGTGATCGTGATGGCCATCACCGATCCCGAGGTGTCGGTGTACAAGGGCATGTCGATGTTCCTCGTGCCCACCGGTACACCCGGCCTCGAGATCATTCGCAACGTCGGTGTCGGCGGCGAACCCGAGGGCCATGGTGGTCATGCTTACGTGCGCTACAACGCCGTGCGCGTGCCGATCGACAATCTGCTCGGCGGCGAGGGCAACGCGTTCGCGGTGGCCCAGACCCGTTTGGGCGGCGGACGTCTGCATCACGCAATGCGCACGGTGGGTGCAGTGAGCCGTTGTCTCGACATGTTGTGCGAGCGGGCACTCAGCCGCACCACGCAGGGCGAACTGTTGGCCCGCAAGCAGGCCACCCAGGAGAAGATCGCCGATTCATGGATCGAACTCACGCAGTTCCGTCTGCAGGTGCTGCATGCGGCATGGCGGGTTGATCAGGTGGGTGGGCACGCCGCCCGCAAGGAGATCGCTGGCGTGAAGGTGGCAACACCCAAGGTGTACCGCGAGGCCGTGCTGCGCACCATGCAACTGCATGGTGCGCTCGGTGTGAGCAACGAAATGCCGCTGGCCTCGATGTTGATGGCCTCGGTGGTCATGGGCATCGCCGATGGTCCCACCGAAGTGCATAAGGGCACGTTGGCTCGCGAGGTGCTCAAGGACCATCGCCCCGCTGATGGAGCGTGGCCCAGCGAGCACCTGCCCGATCGTCGGGCCGCCGCTCGCGCTGAGTTCGCCGAACTACTCGAACACGCCGCTGCTGAACATTGAGGAACGAATCACTGAGAGCGGTTGTGGCTCGCGGCCATCACCCGCCGGTCAGTTGAACATTCGGTCAGTCGATCAGTAACCGCCGCCGAGCTTGCGGTGGTCCCAGGAGATGGTGCGCTCGACATCGAGTTTCACGACGACACGCTTGTTGAGCATCATGTCGACAGCCGGCTTCATCTCCTCGGTGTACGGAGCGAAGTAGCGACTGAACACACTCACACCCAGCTCGAAGACGCGATCGGGATCCTCGACGATCTCAGCCTTGCCGATGAGGGTGACGCCTCGGAGGGTCTCGTAGGTCTCCCCGTCCTCGACCAGCATGGTGAGGTTCGGGTTGCGGCGCAGGTTCATGACCTTCTGGGCCTTGGCCTTGCTCTCAATGGCCACGCAGCCCTCGAGGAAGCCATACCACATGGCGATCGAATGGATGCTGCCGTCCTTGTTGATCGTCGACATGGTCATGGATCGACGGCCGAGCAGGAACTCGTCGATCTCCTCTTGGGACATCACGATCTTTCCCCGCTGCTTCACGCCGTCACGTGTAGTTTCGTCAGGCATTGGTCCCCCTTGGGTTGTTACGAACCTCGGCACCGTAACACCGGCGATGGAGCAGTTCGATCCCGATCGGCCGTTCTCGCCGACGCATCCGCCTGTCACGGCATAGTGTTCGCCCGTTCGATTTCGATCAAGGGGAGAACCATGGATTCAGTGGAAGCGGCGAAGGCGACATCCCGCGCCATCAATGAGTTGGGCGGCGCGTTCATGACCGCCGGCAGCACCTTCGCCCGGGGCGGGGAGCTGGGTTTCGGTGGCCTGGATTTCTATGTCCTCGGTCGCGGCGGCGTGCTGGGTGACACCACTGCCGAGGTCGTCACCTCCGCGTTCATCGTCTGGAACCCCGAGGCGATTGCCACCCAGTGGGAGTCGGGTCGAGCCGTCATGTCACCGGCCGAGGCCGCCAACGAATGGGCGGCGGTCTGCGCATCCTTCGGTGAGGCCAACCTTCCCGACTTCGAGGGCTACGCACGGCTCAATGAACTGATGGCTGCAGTTGTTGTCGGCGCGTCGCCGGCCTGCGCCGCGCTGTTCGCCGGTTGGCGCACGCTCCCGACACCCGGAGCCGATGCCCCCAAGGCACTGGCCCAGCATCTGCTCAACTCGCTGCGCGAACTGCGCGGCGGACTGCATGGTGGCGCGCTGCTCGCCAATGGTCTCACCCCGCTCGAGGCAGTGGCATTCAGTTCGCCCTATATGGCGGGGATTTTCGGATGGGATGCCGAGACACTTCCCGACGGTGCCGCCTTCAAGGAACGTTGGAAGGCGGCCGAGGCCGCGACCAACGTGGCCATGGGTGTGCCGCTCAGCGTGCTCAACGAAACCGAACTCGCCGAATTCGTCGAACTCACCACTGCACTGCACGCTGCGGTGCAGGCAGCCAAGGAGGCCTGATCATGGACGCACGTGAAGTGCTCTACACAACCCGCGCCATGCGACGGGTGAAGTCCGATCCCATTCCGATGGACATTCAGGAACGCATCATGGACGCCGCCGTGCGCGCCCCCAGTGGCGGCAATGCGCAGAACTGGCGCTTCATGCTCGTTGACGATCCCGCGGTCATCGCTCAGATCGGCCCGATCTATCGCGCCGCCATGACCCTTCTGTGGGGATCTGTCTACGCCGAGCGCGTCGCTGCTGCTGAAGCCGACCCCGAGTCGCCCGATTCGAAGGCGTTCCTGCGGGTGCAGAAGTCGGCGCAGTGGTTGGCCGACAACTTCGAGAAGGTGCCGCTGTATCTGTTCGGGTTCACCCAGAACGACACCAGTGGTTCCTCGATCTACCCGGCCCTGTGGAGCGCACAGCTCGCCGCGCGAGTCGAGGGCATCGGTGCGTCGCTCACCCAGGTGCTCGCGTTCCAGCACGACGATGTGTTGAACATCCTCGGCATCCCGACGGATGAGGGCTGGTACATGGCTGGCTGTGTGTCGTTGGGTTACCCCACCGGCAAGTGGGGCGTTGCCTCACGACAACAGGCCCACGAGGTGTCGTTCCGCAACCAGTGGGGTTCGCCTCTGGGCTTTGAAACCCCCGAACCCCTCTGGCCCTAGGCGCTGGTTCCTCGCCGATGCAGCTACTCGGCCTCGTTGGCCGGGGCCCAATGCGTGCGCAGGTCGGCGAGCCAATCGGGGAAGTCGACCGGGGGGTCGGGCAGGGGAGTGACCCCGTGCTCCTCG
>WLCQ01000034.1 GCA_009705225.1 Actinomycetota bacterium
CCAGCACCGAAACTGGAGGATCCCTGCGATGAGCATGCCCTTCTATGTCGCTCCCGAACAGGTCATGAAAGACAGGGCGGATTACGCACGCAAGGGCATTGCCCGCGGACGGTCCCTCGTGGCACTGGTCTATGCCGAAGGGATCCTGCTGTGTGCCGAAAATCCGTCGGCCACACTACGCAAGATCAGTGAGATCTATGACCGGATCGCCTTCGCCGGCGTCGGGAAGTACAACGAATTCGATCAGATGCGTATTGCAGGGGTTCGAGCAGCTGACCTCAAGGGGTACACCTACAGCCGTGAGGACGTTGACGCGAGGAGCCTCGCGAACAACTATGCCCAGATTCTCGGGCAGGTATTCACCCATGAGATGAAGCCGATGGAAGTGGAGATCCTCGTTGCCGAGGTGACCTCACGACCTGAAGAGGACCAGTTGTTCCATATCCTTTACGACGGAACCGTCATGGACGAGGAGAGGTTTTCGGTGCTCGGAGGGGAGAACGAGGAAATTTCCTCCCGACTGTCGGAAAGTTTCGTGCCAAACCTCGATCTGACCTCAGCCCTGCGAATTGCGGTTCGTGCGTTGGCGGGCGACGACCGAGATCTGACCGCCACCGACCTTGAGGTTGCAGTGCTCGAACGCACTGCCGAGCGCAGAGCGTTCCGCCGGCTCGAGCGGGCAGAACTGCCGTCGCTACTCGCCGACGGTGCCTGAGTCCGGGATGCGGCGCCTCGCAATCTCCGATCGAACGCTCTCCCGATAGCTTTCCGGCATGGAGCGAAGGATCTACGGCCTCGAAAACGAGTACGGCGTTACCTGCACGCTCAGGGGTCAGCGTCGCCTCAGCCCTGACGAGGTGGCTCGGTATCTGTTTCGACGAGTCGTCTCTTGGGGCAGGAGCTCGAACGTCTTCCTCGCCAATGGTTCACGGTTGTATCTCGACGTTGGCTCCCATCCTGAATATGCCACCCCCGAATGTGACTCCATCCACGAGCTCGTGGTGCATGACAAGGCAGGGGAGAGGATCCTCGAATCACTTCTCACTGGAGCTGAGGAGCGCCTGGCCGAAGAGGGCATCAATGGAGACATCTACCTGTTCAAGAACAACACGGATTCAGCTGGTAACTCCTACGGGTGTCACGAGAACTACCTGACATCTCGGATCGATGAGTTCTCGCACTATTCCGATGCTCTCATTCCGTTTCTCGTCACACGTCAGATCTACGCCGGTTCCGGGAAGGTGCTGCAGACCGCACGAGGCGCAAAGTTCTGCATCAGTCAGCGTGCAGAGCACATATGGGAAGGCGTCTCCTCGGCGACCACCCGCAGCCGTCCGATCATCAACACCCGCGATGAGCCTCATGCCGACGCCGATCAGTACCGACGACTACATGTCATCGTTGGCGACTCGAATATGAGTGAATACGCAACCTTCCTGAAGGTTGGAGCTACCTCGATTCTTCTGCGGATGCTCGAGGAGCCCAACGTGGTGCTCCGAGACATGTCGCTGGAGAATCCGATCCGGGCGATCCGGGAGATCAGTCACGACATCACCTGCACCCGCAAGGTCCGACTCGCCACTGGTCGGGAGGCCACAGCTCTTGAGATCCAATCGGAGTATCTGAACCGAGCGCTTCGCTATGCCGAGCGCCGCGACCTTTCTCCTCTCGAGAAACAAGCTTTGATGATGTGGGAGCGGGCGCTCACCCAGATCGAGACTGATCCTCTGGGCCAGGATAGGGAAGCCGACTGGGTCATCAAACACAACCTCGTAGAGTCCTACCGTCAGCGACACGATCTGGCGCTCACCGATCCTCGAGTCGCCCTTCTCGATCTCCAGTACCACGACATCCGGCGCGATCGTGGAATCTTCTACAAACTGCAGCAGCGCGGAATGGTCGAGCGCATTTGTGATGATCAGGAGATCGACGAAGCAATGGAGATCCCTCCGCAGACCACCCGGGCGCGGCTGCGCGGCGAATTCATACGTGTCGCAAAGGAACGCAAACGCGATTACACGGTCGACTGGGTGCACCTCAAACTCAATGATCAGACACAGCGAACCGTGCTTTGTAAAGACCCCTTCCGTTCTCATGACGAACGTGTCGAGAACCTGATTGCCTCCCTCTAGGAATCAATGGCTGCCACTGCTGACAAATTCGAACGGATGATGAATCTCCTCGCAGCGCTCCTCAACGCAGAGCGTCCGATCTCAGCTGAACAGATTCAGGAGCGGGTCGCCGGCTACGCCTCGGAGAAGGAAGCATTTCGACGCACGTTCGAGCGCGACAAGGATGAACTGAGAAGTCTCGGAGTGCCCATCGAGGTCGGTCCGATCCCCGGGACCTTCCCGGAGTTGGAGGGGTACATCGTCGACCGTCGTACCTATGAACTGCCAGACCTCGACCTCGCTCCTGACGAGATCGCCGCACTCCATCTCGCCCTACGCGCTGTAAGCGTTGGAGGGTCGTCGGTCGAGGACGGAACCACCGCTGCTGCGCTCTGGCGTCTCGGCGGAGTCGCCGAAGGCTCGACGTCGTCCGATGAGCAGCACCTCGCCGCCATTCCTGTCGACGGTCGTCAGACAATTCTGTTCCGAGCTGTTCTTGAGCGACGCGTGTGCCGATTCACCTATTCGAACGCTGGATCATCCACCGACCGCTCTGTCGAACCCTGGCGAGTTGGCTACGAACGCGGACACTGGTATCTCACCGGATTCGATAGGGATCGGGAGGCTGCCCGAAATTTCCGGCTCGATCGAATGGGCGAGAAGCTTGACATCGGCGAGCCAAACACCTTCGAGGGCCCAGCGCCTGAGATTCCAGAGAGTGACTACCGCCCTTGGGACGACGGTGGTCCCGAACAACTCAGGGCGCTCGTGAGGTTCGACCCGGAGCAGGCTCAGTGGGCGCTCGACGCCCTGGGCCCGAACACGCTGCGCACCATCGAGGCCGATGGTTCCCATCTTTTCGATGTTCCTGTCACCGCGTGGGCACCGTTTCGCTCCTTCCTTCTTGGATTTCTCGATCACGCCGAGCTTCTTGAGCCCCCTGAACTGCGATCCGAACTCGTGAACTGGCTGCAGCGATACGCCGTGGAGGACGTCCGATGAGTCAGAAGCTCACCGCTCGGGAGACCCTGGAACGGGCACTCGCGATCGTTCCATGGATCGCGTCGCAGGGCGGTACGGCTTCGGTCGAGGAGGTGTGCCGGCGATTCGACCTCGAGATCGAGCAGCTCAGCAGTTGCCTCGCCACAGTCTCGATGGTTGGGGTGTACCCGTATACGCCAGACGCATTGCTCGAAGCGTTTGTCGAGCCCGATCATGTCTACGTCAACCTTCCCGACTATTTCCGACGACCCCTGCGACTCACGCCCACGCAGACTTTCGGACTCATCGCTGCTGGCCGAGCGCTGCTCTCGGTTCCAGGTGCGGACACCGAAGGCCCACTTGCCCGAGCCCTCGGCAAGCTCATCGCTATGAGCGGAGCTGAGACCGCGGTTGTGATCGACATCGACACCGCTCCGAGCAAGCTCCTCGTTGCTTTGCAGCGTGCGGCGGCCGAGCGTCGACAGGTCGAGATTGAGTACTACACATTCGCGCGTGACGTCTGGAGCACCCGGATCGTTGATCCATGGAGGGTGCAGGCCCTCGACGGAAATTGGTACCTCGAAGCGTTCTGCCACAAGGCTGACGCCCCGAGGGTCTTCCGGGTTGATCGAGTGCGGGCGATTTCGACCATCGAAGCCACATTCACGGCGCCCGAGGATCTGCCGCCCCTCGACGTCTTCCCGGGCGATGCCGAACTGCCACGGATAACGTTGGATCTCACGCCAGCAGGAGCATGGGTGGCAACCCAATACCCGGTCGAGTCATCAGAGTCACTCGATGACGGCACCACCCGGGTCGTCCTCGCCATCACCGCCGGTGCGTGGCTCGAACGGCTGCTTCTGCGCCTCGGCGACGATGCAACCGTTGTCCGCGCGAGTCCCGGGATCGAGGCCACGAGAGCGACCGGTGCCCGGAGAGTTCTTCAGCGATACCTGAAGTAGCCTCAACGTACGTGCGTGCCGACAGCAAGAAACTTCCATGAACTCTTCAATCTCCGATGATTTCGATTCCCCGGCGGCGCCGGAAGACTTCACCCTTGATCTGGGCACTCTTCTCCCAAAGAATGACCCCACGCCCAGCCCGGGACGACTTGAGCGACTGTTTGGCAGGACCGGAGCCACCATCGTGGAGTGGGCGAGCGTCATCGCCGGAGCGATCGTCCTCGCACTTGTCGTCAAGGTGTTCTTGCTGCAGGCCTTCTATATTCCGTCCCCTTCGATGTACCCCACGCTCAAGGTTGGCGACCGTGTTCTGGTCAACAAGCTCAGCTACCACCTCCACGATGTGAACAGAGGCGACGTTGTTGTCTTCGAGCGGCCTGCCTCCGAAGCGTCCTCGACCATTCCTGATCTCATCAAACGCGTGGTCGGACTCCCCGGTGATTCCGTCACCTTTCAGGGCGGACATGTCTTCATCAATGGCGAGCAGCTCGAGGAGCCGTACCTGCCCCCCGGCGTCACCTCAACCGCTGAGTTCGCTCCCAACCGATGCACCGTCGAAGCCCCATGTCTTGTTCCTCAGGGCGATGTCTGGGTGATGGGCGATAATCGCAATGATTCGAAGGACAGTCGCTACTTCGGTCCGATCGACCAGCGCACGATCGTCGGGCGTGCGTTCGTCGTTGTTTGGCCCTTCAATCGAGTGGCTTGGCTCTAGAGACGAGCGAGAGCCGTCAGCATCCTGTCGACATGATCGCTGAACACACCGTCGATACCGGAGTCGAGGAGTTCAGCAAGAATCCGATCGAACTGGGCATCCCATCCGAATGCAAGCATCCCGAAGCGATGCACGAGGGCGATGTGGCCTCCGCTCCATTCACTGTGGTGGAGGTTGATGACCTCGATGCCCAGCGCCGCAGATGCAGCCACATGCCGTTCGAAGCTGCCATCCATATGTTTCACGCGTGTTGATTCAACGAGATGCACCTTCGGCGAGAGCTCTCGCCAGGACGCAACCAATTCGCGATCCGGATGACAAAGCCACAGCCGATCCTCGGCGCCGACATCACGAGCGCAAGCTACGACCTCTGCCGCTGCCGCCGGGTCCTTGATATCGAGGGAGAGATCAACGCCCGCCCCAATCGCTGAGAAGAGTTCGGCCAGACCCGGAATGTGGTCCGGGAGTTCAGAGCGTGTACAGGCCCCGATTGGACGGCGCCTGAGACGCCCGCCCACCGCGCCGTCGTGATCGAGGACCGCCACTCCATCCGAGGTGATCCAGACGTCACTTTCAAGACCGTCGGCTCCGAGGCGCAACGCGAGACGGAACGACTCCATGGTGTTGTCGGGCGCCAGAGATCGCGCACCACGATGTGCGAACCCGATCGGGTCGCGAGCTGAAGGCAGTCTTGTCACTGTCAGAGCATGACTCACCTCGCTGCTTGCCGGCCAACCCTCTTCGTCGCCGACACGGCTCGCCGACACCGGCCGGTTAACATGAGCGGATGTTCAATGTCGGAGGAGGAGAAATCATCGTCATACTCCTCCTCGCCCTGCTCGTGCTTGGACCGGACAAGCTTCCATCCACCGCCAAGAAGATGGGAAAGTTCCTGCACGAGTTCCGACGCATGACCTCTGGGTTCGAACAGGAAGTCCGAAAGGCGATGGATCTCGGCGATCTCGGGCTCAAAGGCGGAGGGAGTTCCACCTCGGGGGATGCCATCCACCGGGCCTCGAATGGTCCGAATCTGGTCGGTCCTCGTTCCACCAGTGGCGACGATCAATCCTCTCCTGCTGAGACACCGACCATCTCACCCTCGAAGAAGGCTTTCGTCGCCGATCTCTCCGACCGCCCCATGAATGACGGCGAGTCTCCCGCGACATGAGTGTGAGCGAGCAATCCGCCAGCGCAACGACCGGCGGGCACATGAGCATCTGGGAACACATCGGAGAGCTTCGTTCCCGATTGATCCGAGTGATGATCTCCGTCGTCGTTGGGGCTCTAGCGGGTTGGTTCCTGTATCCGTACGTGCTCAACTTCCTGCAGCACCCCTTCTGTGAAGTGCAACCCACCTGCCAGTTCATCGCCACCGAACCGCTCCAGGCCTTCGGGCTGCGGATCAAAATGAGCATGTATATCGGCGTCGCTTTCGCCATGCCGGTGATCCTCTGGCAGGTATGGAGATTCGTCACACCAGCCCTGTACTCCCATGAGAAGAAGTACGCGATCCCGTTCATGGTGAGCGCACTCACACTGTTCGCGATGGGAGCTGCGGTTGCCTATTTCACCTTGAACCCGACTCTCCAGTTCCTGACGACTATTGGCGGTAGCGACATCACGCCGTTCTACACCGCGGAAAGTTACGTCACTCTGATCGTCTGGATGATGCTTGCGTTCGGGGTTGGCTTCGAGTTCCCGGTCGTGCTCGTCGCGCTCCAACTCACGAACGTCCTCACCCCGCGACGTCTCATGCAGTGGTGGCGGATGGCGATCGTGCTTGTCGCCGTCATTGCCGCAGTGATCACTCCCAGTGGAGATCCGTTCTCCATGATGGCACTCGGCATCCCCATGGTGATGCTGTACTTCATGTCCGCAGGGGTTGGCGCAGTTCTTCTTGCTCTCCGCCGCCGGCGCCACCGACGAGCACAATCACAAGCATCGTGAGCAACCACTCAATCACTCGTGTCGGTGTGAGTCGTAACCTCACTTCGTGATCCCAGAACAGCAGGATTTCGAGCTCGATGCGTTTCAAGTTGAGGCGATTCGCTCGGTCGATGCCGGGCGCTCCGTGCTTGTCAGCGCGCCCACTGGTTCTGGAAAGACCATCGTTGCGGAGCATGCGGTTGAGGTGGCGCTCGCGTCTTCAACACGCGCGTTTTACACAACACCGATCAAAGCGCTGTCGAACCAGAAATACCATGACCTTGTCTCGATTCACGGGGCAGATCGGGTTGGCCTCCTGACCGGTGATACATCGATCAACGGAGATGCCCCGGTCGTCGTCATGACCACAGAAGTTCTCCGCAACATGATCCACACCCGTTCCCACGGGCTTCATGGTCTCAGCTGGGTGATTCTTGATGAGGTCCATTATCTCCAGGATGCCTACCGAGGATCAGTGTGGGAAGAAATCATCATCCATCTGCCTCGCACGGTTCGACTCGTGTGTCTCTCAGCGACAGTGTCCAACGCACCCGAGCTTGCCGCATGGATTGAGGCGGTCCGAGGGTCGACTGACGTAGTCGTTGAGACCAAACGACCAGTGACTCTCGATAACTGGTTCCTTGCCGATGATCGACAGACCGGCGAATTGGTTCTGATCGAAACACTCCTTGACGGCGAGCCGAATCCTGACGGTCATCGTTTCGATAGCGACCAGCGGGATGTGCCACGCAACACGCGGGGCGGTCGACCCCAACGTCGGTGGGCAACCCCGAGCAGAACAAGCGTCATCGAGTTGCTCGCCGAACGAAACATGCTTCCCGCGTTGTACTTCATCTTCAGCCGGGCGGCCTGCGATGATGCGGTCCGCTCGTGTATGCGATCCGGTCTTTCCTTCACTACGGCACAGGAGCGAGTTCGCATCCGAGAGATCGCCGAGCACCACGTGGCCAACCTGACCGATGACGATCTCCGGGTTCTCGAGTACGACCGGTGGTTGAGCGCGCTGGAGTCAGGCGTGGCGGCTCACCACGCTGGGATGGTCCCACCCTTCAAAGAGGCCGTCGAGAAATGCTTCATCGCCGGGCTGGTGCGGGTTGTGTTCGCCACTGAGACATTGGCGCTCGGCATCAACATGCCGGCTCGCTCGGTCGTGATCGAGAAGCTCACGAAGTACACGGGTGACGGCCATGATTTCCTCACCGCTGCGCAATTCACGCAGCTCACCGGTCGCGCTGGCCGGCGGGGAATCGATTCGCATGGCCACGCCGTTGTGCTGTGGTCACCGTTCGTCACCTTTCAGGATTCGGCTCGCCTCGTCGCCAGTCGGAGCTTCCGACTCACCAGCTCCTTCCGGCCCACCTACAACATTGCCGCGAACCTCGTACGCCGATACTCGGCTGAGGAAGCACACCGATTGCTCTCGATGAGCTTCGCTCAGTTCCAGGCCGACGCTGACATCGTTCGTCTGGAATCACATCTCACCACCCGGCGCGAGACCCTGGAGTCTCTTGAGGCCGAAGCCCGATGTGAACACGGGGACGTACTCGAGTACCGACGTCTGCTCGACAAGGGACGCGGGACGAAGGCTGGAGAGGGTGGATCTGGAGGCGGGGGGAGCAGTATCGAGCAGGCCCTGCGTCGGGTGAAGCCGGGCGATGTCCTTCTTGTCGATCACCTCGACGAACTTGTTGCTGTCCTCTCCGTTTCTCAACGGCGTGGAGGCGCCACCCGCCTACGAGCGATCAGCGGTCGCCGTCAACTACTGACCATCGGCGCTGCGGACCTCAGCGAGCCACCCGACATCGTTGGAGCGGTCGTGCTGCCGGTTCCCTTCACGCCATCGAAGACTTCATTTCAGAAGCAGGTCGTCGCCGGTCTCACTCGCGTAAGCACGGGACGTCCACGCAAACGATCGTCTGACGGTGGGAAGGGATCTGGTCCTCGGATCGACACCCATCCTGTGCACGGATGCCCGCAGCGTGATGTCCATCTCCGGGCGCTGCGACGGGCGACAAGAGTCGTCGAGGAACTGCGGGGTACCGAGGACCGGATTCGCAACAGGGCGGATTCTCTCGCCGATGTTTTCGACCGTGTGCTGCAGGTACTCGAGGAGTGGGGTCACCTCGACGGCTGGGCTCTGAGTGAGAAGGGTGAGCAGTTGGTGAGAATCTTTCACGAATGCGATCTGCTGATCGCTGAAGCCCTCGTGGCGGGCCACTTCGATGACATCGACGCGCCGACCGTGGCCGGCCTTGCCTCCAGTTTCATCTATGAGCACCGGAACTCGGCGCCCGAAATCGCAAAATGGTTTCCGAACCGGGCCATTGCTGGTCGAGCGGACGCAATCGCAGATATCGCCGTTGCCATCAACGGAACCGAACGCAGGCTCGGCCTACCACCGTCCCGACAGCCGGATGCAACCTTCTTCCCCCTTGCTCACGCCTGGTCGAGCGGAGAATCCTTTGATCGGATCCTCGATGACGACGATCTCTCGGGCGGCGATTTCGTTCGCACGATCAAGCAGCTGATCGATCTTCTGCGACAAATGGGCGACGCGGCACCTCTTGAGTCCACCGCTGCAGCTGCCCGGAGTGCCGCGGAATCGCTCTTCCGTGGAGTCGTATCTGCGTCTGCACCTGCGCCGATCAGCAGCGATGCACGCGGCCCCGGCGACCCAGCGATCACGGGTGCAGCGGTGGTTCCTGATGGGGGAGCGGAAGAGGAGTGATCCGGCCCGGCGATCCCTACGGTGAACTGGCGTCACCATCCGCCGCAGCCATCGAGGTGAGTTCGGATGCTGAAGCAAGCCGCAGGCTCGCACAGGCACGTCAGTCCGGTCAGCCGCTTCCGGAACTTCTTCTGCGCGGTGGCGACCTGCACCGGACACTGGGCGGCGGGGCCGCAACGCCGTCTCCCAGTCGGTCGGATGCCACCCACGGACTGAGGGTTCCTGTCGATCTGGGGATCCTCAGGAACGGTGACGACGAGTGGCTGTTCGTTGCCCATGCAGTACTGCGCCGTGCGCTCTGGTCAGGCCCATTCATCGTGGCCATGAACGCGCAATGGTGTGGCGATCTTGACCTCGGGCCTCGATCACATCCCGCTGACGGTCTCCTGGATCTCACGGAAGGCAGGTTGGACATTCGTCAGCGATTCACCGCTCGATCACGCGCTCGATCTGGTAGCCATCTGCCCCATCCCGGCCTGCGCACGCGCCGGTGTACGGCATTGGAAATTGAACTCGATGGCAAGGTCACCGCTCACATCGATGGTCGCCGAAGGGTCACCCTGTCGAGTGCGAGCTTCGCTGTTGAGCCCCAAGCGTTCATCGCCTATATCTGATCAGGGCACTCGGGCTCACCCAGCCCTCGGGCGATAGCGTTGAGACATGGACGCAGAATCGCTCAAAGAAGCAATGTGTATGCATATCGATGCGATCACTCCTGAACTACTTGCGATCTCGCATGACCTTCATGCTCACCCCGAGGAAAAGTTCGAGGAGCATCGAGCCCACGATCGCCTGTGCACCGCCATCGAACAGGCCGGCCTTGCAGTTGAGCGACATGCGTTCGAACTACCAACCGCATTCCGTTCACGAACCGGTTCCACAGGCCCGGACATCGCCGTGCTGCTCGAATACGACGCCCTTCCCGGACTCGGACACGCATGTGGACACAACATCATCGCAGCGGCAGGACTTGGTGCCGGAATGGCGGCAGCGGCATTGGCCTCAACCGCTGGTGGACGAGTCACGATGCTGGGCACACCAGCCGAGGAGGGCGGTGGGGGCAAGGTGTTCATGATCGACCGAGGAGCCCTCGAGGGGATCGACGCGGCGATGATGGTTCACCCCGCTGACAGCGATCTCACCACGATGAATGCGATCGCTTATCACGGGCTCGATGCCGTTTACACCGGACAAGCCGCCCACGCCGCGGCTCACCCATGGCAAGGAAGGAACGCCCTCGACGCCGCAGTGCTGGGCTATATGAATATTGCGGCTCTACGCCAGCACATCGCTCCCACAGAGCGAATCCACGGGATCTTCACAGATGGAGGCGATCGACCGAACATCGTTCCCGCAAGGGCAGCGATGAACTGGTACGTGCGAGCCGCCGACGTTGATGCCCTCCAACGACTCAAGCCTCGGGTCGTCGCAGCGCTTGAAGCGGGGGCGTCTGCAGCTGGGTGTGAGGTTGCGATCACTTGGCGCGATCCGGTGTACGCCAATCTCGTCGATAGCAGCGTGATCACCGATCTCTACGTGGAGAATGCCCGACGGCTCGGACGCAGCGTGGTTCCGCCCGATGGGTCCTCGGCGGTGGTCGGATCGACGGATATGGGCAACGTGAGCCATATCGTTCCGAGCATCCATCCAATGATCGCGGTCGCACCTCCGGGAGTAGGAATCCATACACCTGAATTCGAGATCCATGCCGGCTCGTCGTCGGGGGACCAGGCGGTCATCGATGGCGCCAAAGCGATGGCTATGACGATCGCCGACCTTTGGGCCTCTGAAAGTGCCCTTGCTGCGGCCAAACGGGACTTTATTGCGCACTAGGGGAGCGGTTCTGTGACTATCCGCGAGGATCGCCCATGCAACCCGTACCATCGCCCCTCGTGAGTGTGTATGTCGCCGAGGAGTTCAATGCCGAAGAGGCCGACATTCTCCGGAGGTATTTCACGAACCTCTACGGTCCGGTGTTCGCCCTCGTCAATCTTCCCGAGGTCGTGAAGGGCGCTCTTTTCGCTCGGTACTCCCGGTCTCCCAAGAGTCTGCGCCGGCTTTTCCTCGACGAGTTCGTGGGTGAACTCGACATCTCGGGAGATGCCGGGATCGATGCCACTGTCGGCCTCAGGAGGGCTGAAGAACTCTATGACAAGGTCTTCTTCGAGTACGGCGATGACTCCGTTGCCCAATTGGGCGGCGTGCACCTCGCGTGTGAGCAGGCTTCGAATCTTCTCACGAAGATCCTCGAATGGGGTCGGCTCATGGCCTACCTCGAACAGTCCACTCGCTATATCGCCTATGACGCGCGTATCGGTGGCCGCTATCGCTTCCATCGACCGCCTGAGGTGCTCCAGTCAGCGCTCGGCACCCGCTACGTCGGCGAGATGGACCGAATGTTCGACACCTACGCCGAGCTGCTTCCTGCTGTGGTCGATCATTTCCGGGAGACCATCCCCAAGGAAGCCGGGGATAGCGATTTCGTCTATCGGCAAGCGATCAGGGCGAAAGCCTTCGATTCAATCCGCGGCTTGCTTCCTGCCGCATCCCTCTCGAATGTCGGAATCTATGGGACCGGCCAGGGCTACGAACAGTTGCTCCTCCGAATGCGCTCGCATCCGCTTCCAGAGGCACGGAGCTACGCCGATCTGATGCTCTCGGAACTGCGAAAGGTCATTCCGTCCTTTCTGAAGCGGGTTGATCTCGACCAGCGGGGCGTGGCATGGAGCAACTACTTCGAAAACAGCCGGAACGCGATGGACGACATCGCGGGTCGGTTGTTTCCAGCCGGCACTCCGATCGACCCGGCGCCGGTGGTGACGCTCGTCGACTTCGATCCTGAAGCCGAGGTGAAGCTCGTCGCCAGCGCGCTCTACCCCCATCTCTCACTCCCCGAAACGCAGATCGAGGAGCAGGTGAGACGAATGACCACCACCGAACGTCTGGCCGTCCTCAGGGCGTACGAGGGGGAGCGAAGCAACCGACGACACAAGCCCGGGCGTGCGCTCGAACGTCCAGGATACCGATTCGATGTGCTCGCCGACTACGGGGCGTTCCGCGACCTGCAGCGCCATCGCATGCTCACTATCGACTGGCAGCGGCTCTCACCGATCCACGGCTATACCAAGCCAGAGGCGGTCGACGAAGCCGGCGTCGGCCCCCTCTTCGATGATGCCATGGCCCGATCAGCGGCGCTCCACGACGCCATGCTCGCTGATTTCCCTGCTCAGGCCTCCTACGCAGTCGCTCTGGCATACCGGGTCCGGTTCTCGATGGATATGAATGCGCGAGAGGCGATGCACCTCATTGAACTGCGCACGACGCCGCAGGGCCATCCTGCGTATCGGATCGTTGGCCAGGAAATGCATCGGCTCATAGGAGAGCAGGCCGGCCATCACGCCATCGCCGAGATGATGCGATTCGTCGACCAGAGTTCCGAACCGGAACTTGAACGCCTGCAGGCGGAGCGTCGAGCTGAGAGCCGGCGGCTCGGTTCCTGACCCTTTCTGCAGCATTTGCGTGGATTTCCGCGTGAAGCGGTAGAAACCACTACTTCATTCGTGCCTATGATCCGCCCACGACATCGGAACACGATGTCCGACCGAGCTCCGTACCACCCGCAAGGAACCCATGGCTGACAAACCCACCGACGACGAGGATTTCGAAATCGAAGGAGATCTCGAGATCGAGATCGATCTGGATCTCGACGCCGACGATGACGTACTCGAAGATGTTCTCGATGATGCGCTCGTTGATGAAACTCTTGAAGCTGATGTTGTCGACACCGAGGTCGACGATGAGGACGACCCCACACTTCCAGCGCGACCGAAGCGTGAGGACGAGGACGACGACGAGGACGAGGTTGATCCCGACGACGTCGAGGCCGATCTCGATGCGATCCTGAAGGACCGCATCGCCGCAGCTGACGACGACGACGAAGAGGACGACGACGTCGTTCCCGAGACCCGTTCGGCCACTGACCTAGCCGAAGGGGTCACTCCGAAGAAGGCCAACGAGTTCACATGCACCGGATGCTTCCTGCTCGTGAACCGCGGACAGTTCGGTCCTGAGGGGGCTCTGCACTGCCCCGTTGGTGAGGCCGTGTGTCCCGCCATCGAGCAGCTTGAGTCCTCTCCGCCGGTGGTGAAGGTCGCAACGGCAAAAGCCAATCCACCAGCCAAATCATCTCCGGCGAAGGCAGCGGCTCCGGCGAAGAAAGCTGCCGCCGCGAAGAAGGCTGCTCCGGTCAAGAAAGCATCGCCTAGGAAGAAGTCCTGAAGTGACTGAGAAGAGCGAGCAGCCAGATCCGATCGAATCCCTGCTTGACCTCCTCGTCTACGCCCCGTTGGGATTAGTCACGCAACTCGATGAGCTTCTCCCGGGTCTGATCGAGCGCGGACGTTCTCAGGCAGTGATGGCACGAACAATCGGTGAGTTTGCGGTTCGTGCTGGAAGTGAGAAGGTGCAGGGCCAGGCTGAGGGTGCTCAGAAGCAGGTGGAGTCAATCCTGCGTTCCCTGCTGGATCTTGCCGCTTCTAGATTCGCCGCGGAGCCCGTAGAGCCCGCAGACGAGAATGTGGCGACAACGAGCAGTGAACAGGTTCATGAGGAATCTCGCGTCCTGCCGATCGAGGATTACGAGACTCGCAAAGCCGCTGAAATTGTGCCGATGCTCTCGAGCCTCACCCCCGACCAACGAGCGGTCATTGCCGAACACGAAGCAGCGACACGCAAACGCCGCACCATCCTCAATCGCATCCAGCAACTCGAGGCCGACGGAACCCGATGAGCGACTGCATCGCCAGATCAGCCGGTGAGGCCGATGTTGGAGTGCTCGCCGAACTGGTCCGCAGTTGCATTGCAGAGCTTCGGACCCAACGCGGTGGAGAACTCTGGGCGATCACCGGGGCTCGTGCGGAACCGGTCGAGGATTCACTGGCCTCAGCAGTCTCGGCTGCAGAAGTCCTCGTACTTTGCGGCGACTACGTCGGCGTAACCGTCGGCTACGCAGTGGCAGTGCTTGTCCCGACCACCGATGGCAGACGCATCGCACGGGTCACCGATCTCTTCACACTCCCAGATGCTCGACATGTTGGCGTGGGGGAGTCGATGATGGACGAATGCGTTGCATGGGCTCGAATGAACCACGCTGTTGCCATCGATGCCGCCGTATTACCCGGAACCCGCGATTCCAAGAACTTTTTCGAAGGCTTCGGGCTCACCGCCAGAGAACTGACGGTGAGCCTCGCGCTCTGAGCGGTCCTGGTCGGTCAGCGACCCTTCCACTGGGGGGCACGCTTCTCGATGAATGCGGTGAGACCCTCGGAAGTGTCCTCCGATGAGAGTACCCGTCCGAACGCCTCACCAGTGATGCGCTGAAGCGTGGCTTCGTCCTCCCAGTCGGCAGCCATGATCAGAGCACGGCTCTCCCACACTGCGAGCGGCGCGTTCGCGGCGATCTTCTCGGCGAGCTCCAGAGCGCTTGCGAGTGCCTGACCCGGTTCCACGACGCTGTTCACCAAGCCGAGGCCGAGTGCTCGTTCGGCGGACAGCGGTTCTCCGGTGAGGGCAACCTCGAGTGCAACGTTCTTGCCGATGACCTTCGGGAGGCGGTAGAGCCCACCAGCGGCGGCAACGAGATTGCGCTTCACCTCGGCGAGTCCGAACGCAGCTTGGCTCGAAGCGACGATCATGTCGCAGGCCAGAGCGATCTCGCATCCACCAGCGGTGGCGAGACCGTCGATCGCCGCAATGACCGGCTTGCGTCGGGCGTAGGTGGTGAATCCTCCGAATCCACCCTTCGCCGTGGCGAGTTCTCCAGCCTTTCCGGCATTGATCGCCTTGAGGTCCGCACCTGCGCAGAAGACAGGGCCGTTGGCGGCCAGGACGCCGACCCAGACATCGGGATCTGCTTCCATCCGATCGAGGGCAGCCTCCATGGCCTGCGCAACCTCGCCGTTGATGGCGTTGCGAGCTTCCGGTCGGTTCAGTGTGAGCACGGCCACATGGCCTTTGACTTCGTATTCAACCATGGCGAGACCTTAGTCAGCCGGTGGATGCTCGTTCGCGTACCTGTGATCGGGGAGCGGGGACCTCTCCGTGGATCCACCGCTGGTACGTTGCCGAAATGCCCGAGCCAAGATTCGCGATCTGTGACCTCGACGGAACGTTGATCGATTCCGACGCCGCTCTGGTCAATGCGTTCGTAGCACTCGGAGTCACTCGATCAGAGATCAGCTTCGGTCATGTGATCGCGGATGAATGTCTCCGGTTGGGAATCTCTCTCGGTGACTATGTCCATGCATATGACACTGAAGCAGCGAAGCCGTTCCCCGGCGTCGACGAACTGATCGGAGTACTCGACGATTGGGCGATCTGCTCGAACAAGCATGTCGAGTCGGGTACCGCGGAACTCACCCGTCTGGCTTGGCGCCCGCGCGCTGCGATGTTTGCGGATGCGTTCAATGGCCCGAAGCGACTGGCGCCGCTTCTCGAAGCCCTTCATCTCGATCCGTCACGAGTCGTGTTCGTCGGCGACACCGATCATGACCGAACCTGCGCGCACGAAGCGGGAGTCGACTTTGCTCTCGCCGCTTGGAATCCCCGTGCCGTGGAACGCGTCGGAGATATCGCTCTGAAGCACCCGTCGGATCTCATTGAGGTTCTAGGCCTCTGAGCCAGCCTCGCCGGATGAGTCCAACTGGTCGACCTCGACCGGTTCGGTCAGCTCGATGATCTCCGTCTCGATGACCTCGGTCTCAGTGATCGTGGTCTCCGTACCGTCGGCCTCGATGATTGTGGTCTCGGTCACCTCGATCTCGGTGACGTCGACAATGACCACATCAGCCTCCGCGGTGATGATCTCGACGGTTTCAACGATTTCGACATCGGTCACGTCGACAACAACGGTCGTTTCTCCGTCGGTGATGATCTCGATGGTCTCGGTGACCTCGACATCGGTCACTTCGACGGCAACAGCACCAGCGAGGGCGTCTTCGGCCTCAGAAGGCGCTGAGGAAACCGGCGGCTTCGGCGGCAGTGGCTTTGCGGAAGATGATCCGACTCGTCCACGACTACGGCTGGGCTTGGTCGGAGCTTTTGCTTCGATCCCGAACAGCGCGGCAATGGCAGGAATTCGGGAGGCCAACTTGGTGACCGCCGAGATGAGCGCCTCGCCGGGCTCAGCGGGGATGCCCTGCGGTACGACCTGCGAGCGCACTGGCGCGTAGGCAAGCGCATCGAGAACAGTCGCGTAGCGGTCCGGAGCTGTCTCGGCTGTCAGCGATGCCGAAGCAGCAGCGGCCAGCGCTGTTCCCAGTTCGGCGGGGAACGGGGTACCAGCCTTGGGGGGACGCGAACTGACCCGCAGCGCCCGGACTGTGCGGCCGGCGGCGAGAGTTTCGCGTACCTCTTCGATCCACGCCGTGTGCTCGGCTTCGACACGCTCGGCAAGAGCAGCCTTGAGTGCTGTGGCCAGCTCACGTGTCTCTTCGTCGCGAGCGGAGTCGTCGGCGCCGACAACCACGGATCGGAGATCACGGAGATCGATCTCGGATGCCCCGGCCAGAGCGGCTTCGGCCTTATCGCGCCAGTCAGCGACACGGAGAGCCGGCATCAGCTGCTCGGCAAGCGCGAGCAGGGGAGCGGGACTTATCTCGGGTCGACCCGCCGCGATGTTGTCCTGATTTTGCTTCTCGACGGCGGTGCGCACAGCGGGGATCCCACCTCGCAGCAATTGCTCTGCAATCGGCTTCTGCTCTTCGGGAAGACCAGCGAGCACCGCGTCGCGATGCACGCGGCCGGCACGAAGGCGCTTGGCCTTCGGTTTCGGCTCCGGCGCCGGACGTTCGGGGCGCGGCGGGCGCGGCTTACGCTCGCGACGTTCGGTGGTTGCGGTCTCGCCCTCCGGGCGGGGACGACGCTCCCGCGGTGGTCGAGAATCGCCATCTCGGCCGGGCCGTGGACCATCACCGTCTCGGCGCGGGCGTCGGTCGCCTCGATCTTCTCGCTTTTGTTTCGGAGCGAGCGTGGTCGTCACGAGTTGGTCATCGTCCTTGCGGGGAGTGCCGACGACTTCGATGCGCTCTGGCTCCTTGCGAGCTCCCTTGGGAGCGAGCACAGAGAGGATGACGATGCCATCAAGCATGAAGTCGGCATCGGCCCGAACGACATCTCCAGCCTTCGCCCCCTCGAAGAGAAGTGATCCGTCGAGGTCCCCCTTCGGGAGTTTGGCTCCGGCTGCACGCCAGGTCCAGGATCCATCGGGTCGTGAGCTGGTGAGTTCGATTTCGATGCGACGAGACATAGGGCGGCAACGCTAACCGCGCACGAGGGTCACGGCGAACGTGAGGGCACATGCATCAGGTGACTGCTAATTTCCCCCGAGTTGCGGCAGGTCTTCAGTGCGACCGCCGAGAGCCGTCTTCCCGTTGTTGATTCCAACGACCGATACGAGTGGAGTGAAGCGAGTGACCCGACCGACGGCCGCCGATTTCGGGCAGCGCCCCTACGAACCTCCACCCGATGCAACGGAAATCCTCGTCATCCGGCACGGACAATCAGCCTCGTTCATCGAGGGGCGACCGTTCCATCTCGTCGACGGTCAGGGTGACCCGCCGCTCTCACCCCATGGACATCAACAAGCCGAAATGGTCGCTCGCCGCCTCAGGACGGTGCCGATCGACGCGATCTATGTGACCACGCTGCAGCGCACGCTCCAGACCATTGCACCCTTGGTCGATGAACTCGGTATCGCACCGGTGGTCGAGCCTGATCTCCGCGAGGTTCACCTCGGCGAGTGGGAGGGTGGTCTCTATCGGAAAATGGCGGCCGAGCGACATCCAGCATTCGCTGAGATGAATGCCACCCAGGATTGGGGTGCGGTGCCCGGCGCTGAAAGTTCGCTTGAGCTCCGCACGCGTGTTCGATCCGCGATCGAACGGATCCACAGCAAGCACCCGGGTCAGCGGGTGGTCGTGGTGAGTCATGGGGGAGCGATTGGGGCCATGCTCGCCGAAGCCACCGGCGCTCGGTCACTGGCCTTCGCCTCCGCTGACAACGCATCGATCAGTCAACTGATCATTCACGGCGACCGATGGATTGTGCGGAGATTCAACGACACGAACCATCTCGATGCCGAGCTGACCGGCGGGGCAGAGGCGCCAACCTGATCCCGACCTGCGGGATTGAGTTCTCATTCGAGCCTCGGCTATCGCCGATAATCCTCGTTATGTAAAGTTATCGACCGTAGCTCCAGAGGTACTTGTGGTCCGGGGTTCGATCCACATCTCGGCCACCGGCACCGCATTCGATCGCAACCAGGCGAACGCCTCTGCCACGTCTGCGGGATCTGACGATCGCTCGAGATCTCGTGAAACGTCTTCGAGCGCTGCTTGCAAGCAATACAGCCGGCTCTGGAATTCCTCGAGCTGCTCCCGGGAAATGATGAGGTCGTCATCGCCGAGGCCGTGTGCGGCCGCAAGGCGCCTCGCCATATACGCCTGCTGTCGACATCCGGATCGACAGAACCTCCTGGGGCGCCCTGCTCCCGCAATGCGACGGACCGCCCGCCCGCACCACGAGCAACGCGATGACCTCTCGTCGCCCCCACCACCACCACTTCCCTCTAATATCGTCACGTGACGATATTAGAGGGGTCACAAGGAAGCCGGGCGGAAAGATCACTCACCGATCCCGGAGGCTGCATGCGGATCAACCGAACTCGAGGAGTGATCGTTGCGAGCTCCTAGCCGGTGAAACTTGGGGCGACAGGCGTTGATGGGTCCCCCACCTGTGGACTGTCCCCGTCAATTGGCTCAGGGACCGGCCCAACCAGCACCGTCGGCAACGGGCGCTGTGTAAGTCCCCAAAGCCCTTGATAGGTCGCGTAGAGGTCGGCCGCTCCAGCGCTATACGGCGAGGTCAGCGCCCCTGCATCTGGCCCGGAGGTGATCACCCAAGCATTCATCGATGCTTCCGGATCTCCGGAACCAAACTCCCATCCGTCCAGGTTGAAATCATCCGTCGCCCGGATCGCCTGAATCACAAGTGCCGTCGAGTTCGGATCGGAGGGATCGCCGATGTATTGACCGAAGCCTCCGGGCGCTGGCGCAGCTGCCGATTGGAGTCGATGGAACCACCCAAGTCCGGCGAGAATCGCAGGATCGTCGACACGTCCGACTGCAGCCAGAGCCTGAAGAGCGAATGAGGTGCTCGCAGCGTCTGCCCTGTTGAACTCGGCCGAGGTCGCTGGGAGACATGCAGCGAGGACCCCGGAAGTGACCTCAGCGCGATATCCCTGCCAACCACCAGCCTGCTCTGCCGGAGTTTCACATTGCTGAGCTTGAAGCCATGCCAAAGCGCCCACAGGAACGTCAGCGCCTGCGGCGTTGAGCGCAATGATGGCCAAGGACTGATTCGTCACAGGGGTGTAGTCGTCCACAGTGCCGAAGAGTCCGCTCTCCTCTACCTCGAACCTCGATTCGAGCCTGGAGATGAGATCGAGTGAACTCTCGCCGAATGCTCGCGGATCTCGCTCAGTGAAAACCGCGAGAAAAACCAGCCAGCTCAGGTGGCCTGCTTCATCCGAGGTTCCACTCGTGATGTACGCGTCGGCATTCGCTTCGACGTAGGCCACTGCCCTTTCAAGTGCCTCTGACTGGCCCCCTGCGACCAGCAACGCCATAGCGACATTCACGGTCCAGTCCACCGATGGTTCTGTTCCGTAGGGGTCGACAACCGAGCCGTCGGCGGCCACCTGTGAAGCCAGCCAGGACGCAGTCGACGTTGCCGCATTCGCGGAGTTGATTGTGAAACTGAGCGGAGCGAACGCGGCGAGTGCAGCGACGGTTGCGGCAACGAGAGAACGAAGAACCAGACGCCTCCTGCTTCTCGATGCTGTGCATGAGGTGAATCTTGGTGACGCAGGCATGGATCCTCGGCTTCCCCGCAGAGCGAATGCCGACCGACCGCTGCAACGCAGGACACAGGGCCCATTGCCACACCCTCTCGGACTCGGCATCACGTTCCACGGTGATGGTGGTTGAGTCTGAGCGACAGGTTCGGTGATCCGACTCGCCTCGAAGCTCAGCATGGTCTCCCCTGCTTTGCTCCTCGGCACACGGTTGCGGGACAGC
>WLCQ01000035.1 GCA_009705225.1 Actinomycetota bacterium
ACCCATCTCATGACCCGGGGCACCTTCGCCGGATCGATCCTCAACCTCTACGTCCCGGTCGACCCCAACGATCCCTCGGTCACGCTCGCTGCCTCTGACGTCGCCGCTGCCGGCGATCCGGGTTCGGCCCTCACTGGTGGCACGGTCGATATTTCGAGGATCAATCGAGTCTCGCTCGAGGCTTGGCTGCGCAACCCCGCCGCCATCAAGCCCAACTACGCACAGGGTGGGCGCGGTATGCCCAACCTCGGCCTCACCGAAGTCCAGATCGACGAACTTGTCGCCTACCTCGAGACCCTCAACTAGGTCAACTCGATGAATTCCTCACGCACCACTCTCGCCATCAACGGAGCACGTCATGGCAATCATTGAAGCCCCTTCCTCAGATCAGCTGGCCCTGCCTTCCGGCGCGGTCGTCTCCGATCACAAGCCCACTGGTGCGTTCACGCGGCCCAGCTCCGGTGCCACCGGCTGGAAGTCGTGGCTCACCACGGTCGACCATAAGAAGATCGGCATCATGTACGGCGCCACCGCGCTGGTATTCCTGCTGATCGGTGGCTTCGAGGCCATCCTCATCCGCGTGCAGCTGTGGTCGCCCCGTGGCACCCTGCTGAGCGCCAACACCTACAACCAGGTGTTCACCATGCACGGAACCACCATGGTGTTCCTCGTGGTCATGCCCATCGGTGCGGCGTTCGCCAACTACCTGATGCCCCTGCAGATCGGTGCGCGAGATGTCGCCTACCCGCGCATCAACGCCTACAGCTACTGGATGTACCTGTTCGGCGGCATCTTCCTGAACACCAGCTGGTTGCTGGGTGGCGGTGCCGACGGCGGTTGGTTCAACTACGCCCCCAACAACGGCATTCTCTACTCCCCCAGCCATGGCATCGACTTCTGGAACATGGGGCTCTTGATCACAGGTATCGCCTCATTGGCCGGTGCCGTGAACCTCATCGTCACTGTGCTCAACATGCGGGCTCCGGGTATGAGTCTGATGCGAATGCCGATCTTCACCTGGATGACCCTGGTCACCCAGTTCTTGCTCCTGTTCGCCATTCCGGTGCTCACGGTGGCGCAGGTGCTGCTCATGATGGACCGCACGTTCGATGCCAACTTCTTCAATGTGGCCAAGGGCGCCAACCCATTGCTCTGGGAGCACCTCTTCTGGATCTTCGGTCACCCTGAGGTGTACCTCATGATCCTGCCGGCCTTCGGCCTGGTCTCGGACATGCTCCCTGTCTTCTCCCGCAAGCCCATCTTCGGCTACCCCTTCATCGTGTTCTCCGGTGTGGCCATCGGTTTCATGGGCTGGGGCGTGTGGGCTCACCACATGTTCGTGTCCGGTATCGGACCGATCTCGGTCACGGCCTTCTCGCTCACCACGATGTTCATCGCGGTGCCCACCGGTGTGAAGATCCTCAACTGGACCGCCACGATGTGGGGCGGAAAGTTGCAGTTCACCGCACCGATGCTGTTCTCGATCGGCCTCGTCACGATGTTCACCATCGGTGGCCTCTCGGGTGTGACCCACTCAGTCGCTCCGGCCGACACCCAGCAGACCGACACCTATTACATCGTGGCGCACTTCCACTATGTGCTCTTCGGTGGTGCCTTCTTCGGCTTCATCGGCGGCTTCTACTTCTATTGGTCGAAGGTGTTCGGCTACATGCTCAACGAGAAGGTCGGCAAGGCCAACTTCTGGCTGATGCTGCTCGGCTTCAACCTCACGTTCGCCCCGATGCACATTCTCGGTCTGCAGGGTATGAGCCGTCGCATCTACACCTATGACGCCGGCTACGGGTTCGACCTCTGGAACAAGGTGGCCACCGTTGGTGCGTTCGTCCTCGCCAGCAGCGTGTTCCTGTTCATCTTCAACATCTTCTACAGCCGGTCGAAGGCCAAGTCGATGCCGCCGGTGAGCGCCGATCCTTGGGATGCCCGCACCATCGAGTGGATGATCCCGTCGCCGGTGCCGGAGTACAACTTCGACCCGATCCCAACAGTCACCCGGGTCGATGACTTCTGGTACCGCAAGTATGGCGAGACCAACGACGGCAAGCTTGTGCGTATCGCCGAGACCGACGATGTCATCCAGAAGCTCTCTGACGGCAAGCACATCCATCTGCCGTCGCCGTCCTACTGGCCCATTGTGTCTGCCTTCGGCATGCCAATCATCGGCTACGGCCTCATCTTCAACCTGTGGCTGTGCCTGATCGGCGGCATCATCGTCGTCGGTGGCATCTATGGCTGGGCGCTCGAGCCGGCCGATGATCCCGACGCCGCTCACGACGACCACGATCCCGCCGACCATGGCCCCGACGACGATTCCGCCGCCGCAGCCATCACCGAGGGTGCCGACGCCGGCGATATCGCCACCGAGAAGGAGCCTGAGACCGTTGGCTAACGCAGTCCAAGCCCACGAGTCGGTCGCCCAGGCCGACGCGCATGCCCCGCATGCGCATATCCAGCACGACACGAATACGGGCATCTCCAATACCAAGTTGGGCATGTGGCTCTTCCTGGCCTCGGAGTGCCTGCTGTTCGGCGGTCTGATCACCACGTACCTGCTCTACAAGCACCCGCTCGAGGGGCCGACACCGAAGGAGATCTTCGACATCCCCTTCACCTCGACCTCCTCGTTCGTGCTCCTCATGAGCTCGCTCACGATGGTGCTGGCCGTTTCGGCCATCGAGCGTGGCGATCATCAGCGTCTGCGTATCTGGCTCGGTGCAACCGCACTGCTCGGTGCCACCTTCATCTCGGGCCAAATCTATGAGTTCACCGTGTTCGTGCGTGAGGGTCTCGGATTCACCACCAGCCGATTCAGTTCTGCCTTCTACACGCTCACCGGTTTCCACGGCGTGCACGTCACCGTCGGCATCGTCATGCTGATGTCGCTCGTGCTGCTCTCGCTGCGGGGCAAGCTTCCTGAACATCGTGCCGAGACCGTCGAGATCGTCGGCCTCTACTGGCACTTCGTCGACGTGGTGTGGATCTTCATCTTCGCCGTCGTCTATCTGATCCCCTAGGAGTTCCGATGGCCATCACTTCGCACGATCCCATCCCAACCGCACAGCTCGACGGCGCCGTCAAGGACTACTCCCGCGACAAGGTCTACGTGCTCACCGCGCTGTTCCTCGCCGCTCTCACTGTCGTCGAGGTCCTGACCTACGCGTTCCCCGATTTCCCGGCCTGGTCGGGCAATCTGGTCATCGTGGTCCTGATGCTCCTCATGGCCATCAAGTTCTTCACGGTCGTGCACATCTTCATGCATCTGCGCTTCGACAAGCCGATTCTCACCTGGATCTTCTGGGCGGGCGTCGTGCTTGCTGGTGGCGTGTATTTCGCAGCGCTGTGCACCTTCCGAATCTTCTGGCCCGGTTCCCACGGCTGATCGCCATTCACATGGTGAACCCTCGTTGGTGACTCCATGACAATCTCCATGACCGCTGCCGCAGTTCTTGCAGGGGTCGTTCCCGCATTCACACCCCACATCGAAGTGTGGTTGCTCTCGTTGGCTATCGGGATCAGTGGCGTGTACATCGCCCGGGTCATCGGCCCGAAGGTGGTGGCGGCGGGCGAACCAGTGGTGACCCGCCGACAGATCCTGTCGTTCTGGTCCGCTGTCGCGCTCATGACTCTCATGGCCATCTGGCCGATGCATGACATTGCCGAACAGCGCCTGTACTCGGCCCACATGTTCCAGCACCTCGTGCTCACCCTTGTGGTCCCGCCGCTGTTCTGGCTGTCATGTCCACAGTGGTTGGCGCAGCTCTTGGTCGGCAACGACGGTTGGCTCTGGAAGGTGATCAGGCGGATCGGAAAGCCGGTCGCGGCCTGGGCGATCTTCAATGTGTTCAACCTGATCAGCCATTGGGCGCCCTTCGTGAACACTGCGGCCACAAACGGCCCGTTTCATTTCTCGGTCCACGTGGCGTTCGTACTCACCGCGCTCATCATGTGGATCCCCGTCTGCGGTCCGTGGCCGGAACTTCGGCTCTCACTTCCCGGTCAGATGGTGTATCTGTTCCTGCAGTCGGTGGTGCCAACACTTCCTGCGGCGTGGCTGGCCAACTCCGAGACGGTGGTCTACTCCTCGTACAACCAACCACTCCGCCTTTGGGGCATCAGCGCACTGAACGATCAGATCGCCGCCGGAATTGTGATGAAACTGGTCGAGGTCGCGTATCTCTGGGCGATCATCATCGTGTTGTTCTTCCGTTGGGCTTCGCGTCATCAGGAAGCCGACCGTCACGGCCTCGACCTCACCGAGCGCCAGATCCTCGAATGGGAGAGAGGCGATCGGGGTGCGCTCAGTGCATCGCCGGTTGCCGAACCCACGACCGAACGCCCCGATCTCTGAGCTACTGAGCTACTCATCGCTGGCCGCGGAGCCCCTGGACTTTGTGCGGTCCGAGTTCTGGCGGGCATGAGCCATGATCAGCACTGGCTTCGAGCAACACGAGTTCTGAACCGCGAAGGCGTCGAGTCGTGTCGCGCTATTCCCAGCGGAAGAAGCGGGCTGCGGCGGCGGGGGCCAGCACCGCCCAGAACGCGAGCACGATCCACGCGGATCCAGCAGCGGGCGCGCCATCACGGAGGCAGGACTGCAGGACCCGGCTGAGAGCACCGGAGGGCAGCACGCGCCCGAAGGTTCCGATTGCTCCGGGCATCTGATCGAACGGGATGATCATGCCGCCGAGCAGGAGCAGCACGAGGTAGAGCCCGTTGGCCAGCGCCAATGTGAGAGTGCCGCGCAGGGTGCCGGCCATGAGCAGGCCCAGCCCGCCGAACGCCGAAGCGCCGAGTAGGACGGCGAGCGGAGTAAGCGCGGGAGTTCCACCGGGAGACCAGCCGAGCGCCAATGACGCAATCACGAGCACCACGATCTGGATGACGAGCAGGCACAGCACCATGGCGATCTTGGCGGCGACCCAACGAGGGCGACCGAGGGGCGTGGAGCCGAGACGCTTGAGAACCTTGTACTGACGCTCGAACCCGGTGCCGATACCCAGCGACACCATGGCACTTGACATCACCGCCAGCGCGAGGATCCCGGGAGCCAGAAACTGCACGCCCTTGTCGACGCCGTCGGGAAGGGGAAGCACCTCGACCGAGGAGAAGAACACGAGCAGCAGCAGGGGGATGGCGATGCTGACCAGCAGTTGCTCGCCGTTGCGCAGGCTCAACATGAGTTCTGTGCGGGTCTGGGTGACGAATGCTCTCATCGTCGGCTCCGTCGGGAGCGACGACCGGAGGTTCCGGCAGTTGGGGAACCCGAAAACTCGGCTGCGCTGGCGTCGGCGGCCGCAGCCGATTCGGTGAGTCGCAGGAACACATCCTCAAGGGTCTGACGCCCGACCCGCAGATCACCGAGCGGGAGGTCATGCTCGGCGAGCCACGCAGTGAGTGCGGCGACCACGGCAGGCGTACCGGCGGTGGCGACTCGATACTCACCGGGACTCACTTCGACAACCGTGGCGTGGAGCCGTGCCGTGAGCGCCGCTGTGTCGAGCGCGGCCGGAGCCCCGAAGCGAACTTCGTCGGTGTCGGCATTGCGCATGAGTTCATCGGGGGCGGCATCGGCGAGCAGGCGACCGTGATCGATGATGACGACCTGATCGGCGAGCTTCTCGGCTTCGTCGAGATCATGGGTGGTGAGCAGGACCGCAACACCTTCAGCCCGGAGATCGGCGACGACCCGCCGGATCAGTTGGCGACCAGACGGGTCGATCCCGGCGGTGGGTTCGTCGAGGAAGGCCACCTCGGGTCGACCGATCAGCGCCAGGGCGAGCGAGAGCCGCTGCTGCTCACCGCCCGACAGGGAACGCCAGGTGGATCGCTGCCGGTCGGTGAGACCAACAAGGTCCAGCAGTTCGACAGGATCGGCCGGATTCTCGTAGTAGCTGGCGAAAAGGCGGAGCATCTCGAGCGGGCGGATGCCGGTGTACACCCCGCCGGACTGGAGCATCACGCCGATACGGCCGACGAGAGCGGCATGGTCACGTCGGGGATCCAGACCCAGGACTCGCACCTTGCCGCTGGTCGGAGTTCGGTAGCCCTCGAGGGTCTCGACGGTGGAGGTCTTGCCAGCGCCGTTGGGGCCCAGCAGCGCAGTGATGCGGCCCGACTCGGCGCGGAAACTCAGACCGGCAACCGCGACATGATCGCCGTAGCGGATGGTGAGGTCGTCGACCTCGATGGCGGGGGTGTCGCCCTTCGGGAAACTCACGATCGGACGCTATCGGGCCGACGACTACGGTTCTGAACCGTGATCGACGTCCGCAGGATCAGAACCGACTACGACACCGTCCGCGATGCTCTCGCCCGCCGCGGCGGCGCGCTCAAGGAGCTCGAGCAGGTGCGCGAGCTCGATGCCCAGTTGCGTGAGCTCACTGCTGAGCGCGATCAGATCCGCTCTGAGGTCAATGCCATCTCCAAGGAGGTCGGCACGCTGCGTCGCGATGGTCGCAGCGAGGAAGCTGAGGCCAAGCAGGTCGAGAGCCGGGCCCTTGGCGAGCGGGAGAAGCAGCTTGCCGATGCCGCTGACGAGATCGGCGCTCGTACCCGAGATCTCCTGCTGCATATCCCGAATCTCCCGTCAGTCGACGCTCCCGATGGCGCGCATGCCGACGACAACGTCGAGATCAAGCGAGTCGGTCCTGGTGACGAACCCGCTGCTTGGGCGGAACATCAGAGAGTTCCGCATTGGGACATCGGCACCGAGCTCGGCATTCTCGACCTCGAGCGGGCCGTGAAGATGTCGGGCGCCATGTTCACGATGTTCCGTGGCGCTGGCGCCACGCTGTCGCGAGCGTTGTGTCAGTTGGCCCTTGATCACAACAGCGATGCGTTCGAGGAGGTCCGCCCGCCCACCGTGGTGCTCACCGAGACCATGATCAGTACCGGCCATCTTCCCAAGTTTGCCGATGATGCCTACTGCTTCGAGCGCGACAACCTCTGGGCGATTCCCACCGCCGAAGTGCCGCTCACCTCACTCGCTCGTGATGAGATCCTCGACTCCGCTGATCTGCCGATGCGGCTCATGGCCCAGACCGCCTGCTTCCGGCGCGAGGCCGGTTCGGCTGGCCGCGACACCCGCGGCTTGTTGCGGGTGCATGAGTTCGACAAGGTCGAGATCCTTGCCTACGCCATGCCCGATCAGGCCGCTGAGTTGCATGCCGATCTGCTGCGTCGGGCCGAGAGCCTCATCACTGCGCTCGGACTCACCTATCGGGTGCTCGATCTCTGCACCGGCGATCTCGGAAACTCCTCAGCCCGCACCTTCGATATCGAGGTGTACGCCCCCGGTGTTGATCAGTGGCTCGAGGTTTCGTCGGTCTCGTGGTTCAGTGACTATCAGGCCCGCCGGGCGAACATCCGCTATCGGGTCGCCGGCGAGAAGGGCACCGACATGGTGCATACCCTCAACGGATCGGCGCTCGCTGTGCCCCGTGTGTGGGCAGCGGTTGTCGAGACCCATCGTCAGCCCGATGGATCAGTGAAGATCCCCGAGGTTCTGCTGCCGTATTTCCGTGGCGCCACCGAAATCCGCGCCACGAAGTAATCAGCGGGTCTGAAAGCACCGCGGCAGGAATTCCCGCGGTAGGAAGCTTCGCTGCAACGTGACGCTTGTGCGCTCCGGTCAGGCCCCGGGATCGGTCAAGGGATCCGTCTTGGACTCTGTCGTTTCAGGACCAGCCCGATCCGCAGGAGATGGATCCGAACCTGAATCGGCTTTCGGCACCCGCAGACGTTGCGTGCTGTAGATGCTGTGGTTCGTGCTGAACACATACGCGACCACGCAGGTGACCGCGGCGGGTACCGCAACATGGCCACCGAAGAGCTCGACGGCGATGAGTGTGCAGGTGATCGGCACGTTGGCGGCTCCGGCGAACACCGCCACATATCCGAGTGCGGCGACAAGTGCGATGTCGAGGCCGAACAGCGTGGCCAGCCACGCGCCCAGCGTGGAACCGATGACGAACAACGGTGTGACCTCACCGCCGTAGAACCCGAATCCGAGCGTGACCACGGTGAACAGCAACTTGAGGGCGAACACCGAGGCTGAGGTGTGATCACCAGCGAGTGCGGAGCTGGCGAGGGGGAGCGACAGACCGAGGTAGTCGCGGTTGCCGACGATGAGCATCAGTGCGAGCACGAGCGCTCCGCCGATGAAGGGTCGAAGCGGGGTCCAGTTGATGAACCGTGCGGCAATCTGCTTCAGCAGTCGCACGGCATGGATGAACAACGCGCTGATGAGTCCGAAGATCACGCCGATAGCGACCATCTTCAGCAGGAACACCGCGTCGACATGGACAGTTCCGAGCTCAGCGATGGCCGGGTGCTTCACCCCGAGCCCGCGCACCACAAGGTCACCCACGATGGAACCGACGAACGCCGGAACGATCGCCTCGTACTTCACGCGACCGATGCTCTGGACTTCGAGACCGAACACCGCTCCGGCGAGCGGCACCCCGAACAACGCACCGAACCCCGCGGACATCGCCGCAATCATCACGATGCGCCGCTGATCGCGAGAAAGCGGTAGGTGCCGGGCGATGGAGTCGCTGAGACCCACCGACAACTGGATACCGGTGCCCTCGCGGCCGGCGGACCCGCCGAAGAGTTGCGTGACGAAGGTCGAGAAGAAGATGAGTGGCGCCATACGCCGGGGAACACCGGCCCGCGGTTCGTGAATCTCATCGATGATGAGGTTGTTCCCCTCCGCCGCCCGGCCACCGGTGTAGTGGTAGAGGCAGCCGGTGACGAGACCGGCAATCGGGAGGAACCACACGATCCACCCGTGGTCGATACGGGTATCGGTGGCCCAGGTGAGTGATGCCAGCAGTGCTGCAGCAGAGAAACCGGCGACGATGCCGATGCCGACCCCCACCACGACCCATCGCACGAACCACACCATGAGGTTGGCGCCCTCATGTGCTCCGCCGGCGAGCCGGGCCAAGAAGCTCCGCCATGCGCTGGACATGGGGCGAATGTAGCAGTGGGTCGGGTTGGCGCTCGGGGCGTTCGCGGAGTGGACTTGGGCCATGAGCGCCACGCCCGACCTCGATGCACGCCGTCTCGAACTGCAGCAGCGTGGAGTGGCAGAGAGCGATCTCGTGGCCGATCCGTTCGTGCAGTTCCATCAGTGGTTCGATCTCTGCGTTGCAGAGGGGATGCATGAACCCGAGGCGATGATCGTCTCTTCGGTCGATAGCGCCGGGCAGCCCTCGTCGCGTCATGTGTTGCTTCGTGGTGTTGATCACGGTTTTGTGTTCTTCACCAACTACGAGAGCCAGAAGGGCGTCGAACTCACCGAACACCCGCAGGCTGCCATCTGCTTTCCCTGGAACCTGTTGGCCCGCCAGGTGCGAGTAGTGGGTCGGGTCGAGAAGGTCACCGCCGAGGAGAGCGATGCCTATTTCGCCACCCGACCCCGGGGTTCACAGATCGGAGCATGGGCGTCGCGGCAGAGCGAGGTCATCGCCGATCGTTCGGTACTCGAGGGTTGGTACGCCGAGGTCGAGGAACGATTCGCCGGCATTGAGGTCACGCGCCCTCCGCACTGGGGCGGGTTTCGCGTACTTCCCGCCGAGTTGGAGTTCTGGCAGGGCCGCGAATCCCGATTGCATGACCGGTTCCGTTATCGCCGGTCCTCCGATTCCAATCCCGCAGACGGCGCGTGGACCATCGAGCGACTCAGTCCCTGAACCGGGTGGCTATGAATGATGCACCTGCGAACGCCGTGGCCCTCAACGTTGTGACAATCACGGTGCAAGGCAGGTTCATTCGGTGACGTCTGTACTGACCCGACATCCCGGCATGGCATCGCCGGCGTAGAGCGACTGGTCACCCAACTCGTTCATCCATGCTGCATTGGCGGCGGTGAGGTCAGCGAGGATCGTCGGCGCGATCTTGGGGTCGAGTGTGAGTGACGGACACGCGTGCCACGGCCGGTCGGAGCCCTTCTTCATGTAGGCCACACCGATCTCGACGATGCCGAATCCCGCGGCTGTCCAGTCCTTGCGATAGGTGCCAACCGTGGCCACTCGCTGTCCGGCGTTGACATGGTCGCCGACCTTCACGATGGGATCAATGACGTGTTCGGTCTCGAACAGGACCTCGGCTCCACCTTGGTTCCCACAGCTCACGCCATCCGGAGCGACGCGCACGCTGTAGTCATCGCTGTAGAGCTTCGGAACATCGCAGACCGTTCCGCTGACCATGGAGATGATCGGCGTGTTGAGCGGGAGGAAGTAGGAAGCCTGGACGTCGACTTTGCTGCCCCCACCGGAGGACTCCGACATGCCGTAGGGCCACATGATGTAGCGGTTGGCGGCATTGAGACTGGCCGCATTCGGATCGTTGCTCGGCACCACCGGTGGTCGGGCCCCGGTGATCTTCAGGTCGCCGGCCATGCCCGTGTTTGGGTCGAAGGGTGCCAGCACGAACCCGAGGTTCTGCGCCACTTTCGCGATGTCGGCAGAGGATTCAATGCCCCCAGACTGAGCGCCGTTGCCGTTGCCGTTGCCGTTGCCGTTGCCGTTGCCGTTGCCGGAACCCTGACCGGTTTCGGCGCAGGAGCCGGTGTCGTCGCAGACGGGCCCGCGGTTGCCGTCACCGCACGCGCCGAGCAGCAGGGCCACAGCAAGTGCCAGAACAACGAGTGGAGCAGTCCCTCTTCGCATGTCGCCACCAATCAGGAGAGTGATCGTTGGCGGTGAACGTACTACTGCAGCCTCAGGGCAGGAGGTCTTTCACCTCATCGGCCACGAGCGCCAGATGATCAAGATCATCCATATCCAGCATCTGCAGATAGATGCGGGTGGCGCCCGCTTCGGCGAACGCAGCGATCTTCTCGAGCACCTGGGCCGGCGTGCCGGCGGCGCCATTGGCGATGAGTTCGTCGGCGGAGCGCCCGATGCGTTCGGCGCGTCGGGCGACCTCGGCGTCGTTCTTGCCGCAGCACAGCACGAGTGCTGCTGAGTAGACGAGTTCTTCGGGATCGCGTCCGCGGGTCTCGCACGCGGCGCGCACTCGATCGCATTGGATGCTGAAGAGATCTATCGGTGCGAACGGAAGGTTGAACTCGCTGGCGTATTGCGCGGCAAGTCGCGGGGTGCGCACCGCTCCGAACCCACCGATGATGATGGGCGGGCCACCGGCCTGCACGGGCTTGGGGATGGCCGGTGAGCCGATGAGGCTGTAGTGCTCGCCTTCGAAGGAGTACTCGGAGTCGAGTGGCGTGTTCCACATACCGGTGATGATTTCGAGCTGCTCGGAGAGCATGTCGAAGCGCTGACCAAGGGTGGGGAACGGAACGCCATAGGCGGTGTGTTCAGTATCGAACCATCCGGCGCCGAGACCGAGTTCGATACGACCGTTGCTCATATCGTCGATCTGGGCGACGGCCACGGCGAGCTGTCCGGGCAGGCGGAACGTAGCCGATGCCACCAGCGTGCCGAGACGGATGCGGCTGGTTTCACGGGCAATGGCACCGAGCGTGACCCAGGAATCGGTCGGGCCGGGAGACGCATCGCCCGGCCCCATGCGCAGATAGTGATCGGAGCGGAAGAAGGCATCGAATCCGAGCTGCTCGGCGGCTTGGGCCACGTGCAGTTGTTGCATGTAGGAGGCCCCTTGTTGGGGCTCGACGAAGACGCGCAGTTCCATGCGCTGAGGCTATCGGTCCTCTACTCGTCGCCGGGTGGCCAGCGCCACGAGCACGGCGAGCGCGATGAGCAGTCCGAGGATGAGGCCAAGTCGTATGGCGCCGACCTCGTTGATCCATCGGCTGATCGAGGAGTTGATGTCGAACGCCCATTGCGCCACACCGCCACCGCTCGTGGTCCCGTTGAACACCCGCAGTTCGTACCAGCCGTAATAGACGACGTAGAGCCCGGCGAGAATGAGCAGCCCACCCGAAACGCGATTGATGTAGGGAAGCACCTTGCGGAGGTTTCGCACGAGCGACTGTCGGGCCAGTGCGATGGCCAGTGTGATCACTATGAGCACCAGGCCCATGCCGAGGCCGTACGCGAGGAACGCAAGGATCCCGGCGACCACGTTCTCATCCTGCACCGTGGTGGAGATCGCGGCGGTGAACAACGACAGCGTGCAGCTGAGCGAGACCAGCGCATAGGAGATTCCGAACAGGAACACCGAGGAGAGTTCCCGCGATTCGGGGCCCCGGCCGAACTTCGGCAGCCGCACCGAGATGGTGCGCCCGGCGAGCATGGCCACCCCGAGCCCAACGAGGACGAGCCCCAGCAGGATCGTGACCCATGGGAGTCGACGGTTGATGGTGGTGAGCGCCGGTTCGAGCACGATGCCCAGCACACCGAACACCACGAGGAATCCGGCGGTCATCGATGCACCGACGGCAAGGGCTCGCAGGATGCTGGCGTCGGGGGTATTCGTGTCTTCCGGCTGTTCACCCTCGAGACCGAGGAAGTACGACAGGTACGCCGGCAGCATGGCGAAACCACAGGGATTGAATGTGGCGACCATGCCGACCCCGAAGGCATAGGCCAGCGAACCGTTCATGGTGCTAGTTCACCAGAGCGGGAGCGAGGAATGCGTCGATACCGGCGGCATCGAGCTGTCCGGCGTGGGTGTCGAGGATGGTGCCATCGGACCCGACGAGCACGCTGTAGGGCAGCGCGTTACCTCCGAGTGATCGCAGCAGGGTTCCCCTGGGATCACGGCCGACGGGATAGGTCACGCCGGTGCGGCGGACCATGTCGAGGCCGAGTTCGGGAACTTCGAGATGATCGATGCCGATGATTGTGAGCTCGCCGACATGAGCCTGCTGGGCGGCTTCGAGGTCGGGCATCTCCTTGATGCATGGTGCACAGGTCGATGACCAGAAGTTGATGAGCACCGGGGAGTCACCGGGATGCAGGGACGCCTGATTGCCATCGAACGTGAGATACGTGACCCCGTGCACGGATTTACCGACCACATCAGTACCACCGGTCAGGCCGTTGAACGGTTCGGTCGCATCGGGGTCGAGCTTGATGACATCGGATCCCGGCGACGCGGGTCGGAAGGTGAGCACGATGCCAATCGCCAGCAGAACCGACGCCGCTGCGACCAACGCGATGGTGGTGCGCGACACCGTCCGACGCCCGGCTGGGAGCCGTGGTTCGGGCCCTGGGTCAGCCGGGGAGGCGGCCGGGGCGGTGTCGGGTGGGGGCGGCGTGGTTTCCATGGATCGAGAGGCCCGTCGGGCGATGCGACGGTACCCCTGCGACCACGCCGCTCCCAATCACCGACGCAGATGCATCGGTATCGCCATTCCGACCGACCCGGCAGGAGGAACCGGCGGCGGTGCGCTGCGGCTTCTCCCGGGGTGCGGTCGAGGGTCGGGGGACGAGAGGTCCCGGAGATTGGTGGAGGGTCTTACGCGGAGCGCACGAGACCGAGGAGATGGGTGGGGACCGGTAGGTCGGGGAGTTGGTCCTCGGGGCGGGCCACTCTCGGCGGGCGACCCACGCGGCGCTTGCTCGCGAGGATCCGGCCGTTGATGAACATCTGCCCACCCCAGACACCCCAGGGCTCATGGCGGGCCACCGCACCTTCGAGGCATTCGAGCATCACCGGGCAGGTGGCGCAGATGCTCTTGGCCGCGGCGATGTCCTGGAGTTCCTCGGAGAAGAACACGCCGGTAAGCGACCCGTTGAGGTCGTTGCAGGCGGCATTGGCCCTGACAGCCGGTGAGATGTCGTCGATCGTCTCGGCGAGCATCGGATTTCCTTTCGTTCGGTGCTGCTGGTGGGTGTTGCTGGTGGGTGGTGCTGGTGGGTGGTTCGTGGGGAGTGAAGCGGGTGAAGCCTGAGAGGTGGGAGAGAGCCTTGGTCTGGGGGCGCACAGCAAGAAGGCCGCCGGTGGGATCCCGGCGGCCTCATGGAGTTGCGCTTGAGTGCGTCAGCTCAGAGTTCGCCGGGCGGCATGCTTGTGACCGGAACCGTTGAAAATGGTGGTGGTCGGCGCATACCAGGTGGCAGTGATGGTCACGTCGGTGGAGAAGCGCGACGACGCGTAGAAACCCGAACGGGTCACCATGGCGGAGGCGGCGCAAGACGTGAACATGGGTGCAACGGAACCACGCGGGTGATGGCGGTGTCAACTGAATTACGCGAAATACTCGGATCGATGGCCGGTAGCGTCATCGCTGTGTCCTCCCCCGAGCCCCCGATTCGCCGACCCAACGGGGCCGAGGAACTGCTCCCGATCCCTTCTGTGGGAAGGATCTTCCGCTGTTCTCGCCCTGTGCGCTGGGCCGATGTCGACAGTGGTGGCCGGATGCGCCTCGATGCAATCGCCCGCTTGCTGCAGGACGTCGCCACCGATGACACCGCGGAGTTGGAACTCGATGAGCATGAGGCCTGGGTGGTGCGCCGCACGCTCATCCATCAGCACCGGGCCGCCGAATCGGGGGAGTCACTGGAGTTGGCCACGTTCTGTTCCGGAATCGGAAGCCGATGGGCCGAGCGTCGCATCGTCGTGACCGGCGACCGCGGTGCTCGGATTGATGCTGTGGCGCTGTGGGTGCATCTCGATCCGACCTCGGGTCGTCCGAAACTCCTGCCCCCTCGGTTCCGAACCGACTTCGCCGCCGCGGCCGCCGGTCGTGAGGTCACCGCTCGGCAGGTGATCGACCCGGTGCTTCCCGCTGATCCAGCAGCCGTCACCCAGACCTGGCATCCGCGGTCATCAGATATCGACATCCTCGACCATGTGAACAACGCGGTGGGCTGGGCCGTGGTTGAGCAGGTGCTGGCCATGCAACTCACCGTCACCGGGTTCTTTCCGGGGTCCGCTGGCGATCCCCGGGCCGACTCGTTCCGAGCGGCCATCGAGTTCCGCGACGCCGTCGGTCGCGATGTCGTGGAGTCTGGTGCGGCACTTCCGATGGTGTCGGTGGTCGATGGCCGCACCACGCGTCTCACACTCTGGTCGGCCGATGGCTCAATCCCGCACCTGAGTGCCAGCTTCGAACCGCTGACCTGAGTCCGGCGCGTCTGATTCCTACGCGTCGAGGGCGTCGAGAGCGGCCATCGCGGCATCGAGCATGCGGGCCGAACAGCCGGCCATGGCCACCGGAGGCGCCAATTCATTGACGAGTTGATCGACGATCTGACCGAAGGCGTCGGCGGCGGCACCCTGACCGAGGGCGATCGGTGCACCGTTGTCGCCCCCTTCGGAGACGGCGGGTTCGAGCGGGATCGAACCGATGAGGGGCACGCCGGCCTCGGCGGCGAGGGCTGCTCCCCCACCCGATCCGAAGAGCGGATGGCTCTCACCATGGGCGCAGATGAAGGCGCTCATGTTCTCGACCACACCGAGCACATGGAGATGGCTCTTGCGGGCCATGGTGACCGCCCGGGTGGCAACCCGTTGGGCGCCGACGGCAGGGGTGGTGACCACGATCATCTCGGACTGGGGGAGCATTCGGGCCAGACCCATCTGCACATCGCCGGTACCCGGGGGCATGTCAACGACCACATAGTCGAGGTCAGGGGCCCACGCGACATCCTCAAGGAAGTGCTGGACAGCTCGGTTGAGCACGAGACCCCGCCACATCAATGCGTCGGTCTCGTCATCGACCAGTAGGCCCATCGACACGACGTCGAGGCGTCCGGCCCCCATGGGAAGCGGATGCGGAATGATGCGACGTTCGCCGGATTCGTCGACTTTGGCCTCGAGACGTCCTTCGATTCCGAGCATGCGCGGGATGGAGAAGCCCCAGATATCGGCGTCGATCACGCCGACGGCGAAACCACGCATGGCAAGGGCGGCGGCGATATTGGTGGTCACCGAGGACTTGCCGACGCCACCCTTTCCGGAAGCGATGGCCAGCACCCGGGCACCGGCGGGCACCCGATTGGGCCCGGCGTTGGACTGGGCGTTCAGGCGGGCCGCATTCATGGCGTGCGCCTTCTGATCGGGGGTCATCTCGGCCCAGTCGATCTTGACCGAGGTGACGCCCGGAAGGCCCTCGATGCGCATCTCGATCTCGCGCCGCAGCTGTGCCTTGAGCGGACAACCGGCCGTGGTGAGGGCCACTGTGACCACGACCCGGCCATCGGCAGCGATGGTGGCTCGCTGTGCCATACCCAGCTCGACGATGTCGGCGCCGAGTTCGGGATCGATCACGCCGCGCAGGGCGGCGAGCACATCGGCTTCGGTGGGCAGCTCGGACATGGGACTGATGCTATCGGCGCCGGATTCGCACCCGTGAGTGACAGACGGTGAATGGCCGTTCGCGATGGCTGCCGATGAGCGTTCGGAACCTCGTGACCCGCAGGGCTGTCGCTCAGGAGGCGTTGACCGCTAGCCTTGCGTCATTCCGTCGTCATTGGAGGACTCATGATCACGCTCACCGACACCGCATCAGTCAAGGTCAAGGAACTCATCAGCCAGGAGGGCCAGGACGGCCTCATGCTGCGCGTTGCCGTGCGCCCCGGTGGCTGCAGTGGCTACAGCTACGAGATGTTCTTCGACTCCGAGAAGGACGCCGAGGACATGGTCCTCGAGCAGCTCGGCGTTGCCGTCGTCGTCGACCCCTCGAGCGCACAGATGCTCGTGGGCGCCACCCTTGACTACAAGGACGGCCTTCAGGGCGCCGGTTTCGCCATCGACAACCCCGGCGCGCAGAAGACCTGCGGCTGTGGCCAGTCGTTCAGCTGATCCAGCCTCCGCCTAGCTGACTCCAGCCAGGGCGGCCCGGAGTTCGCCGCGGTCGAAGATGTTGTCGAGTCGCGTCCGGATGACACCTTGCGCGTCAGCTACAAAGAGGCTCGGTTCGAATGAGAGCCCGTAGGCGGTCACGGTGTCGGTGACGCCGTCGGCTGCCGGGTCACCACCATTGTTCGGACGGTTGTAGACCTCCGCGTGCACGAAGCGCACTGATGCGAACTCCGGCATCAGCCCGACGAGCGTGTCGAGCACCGGGCCACAGACCCCGGTCTGACAGAACTGCGGTGTGCTGATCAGCAGTGCTACCGGCTCGCGGGTGGCCAGTGCCGCGGCGAGGGTCTGGGTGTGCAGCGAGCAGGGCGGCACACTGGTGCAGATCGGGTCGACCCCGCCGGCATCGTCCACGGTGGGTGAATCAACGGGCACCATCGACTGACCGACCTGGCGCAACGGCACCGTGTCGGGGGCCTGCACCATGAAATTCTGCGAGGACTCCTGCCTGTCGAGGTCCGTGGTGATGCTCCACACACCGGTCTCGGTGAAGGTGGTGACCATCGGGTAGTAGGCGATCGGTGTTCCGTCGGCGTGGCGTTCGAGCACGATTGGATCGCCCACGGGTTGCTGATCTCGATGCAGTTGCACAGTGAGCGTGGGCGGGCCGTCGACGGCGGGTGGGCCCTCGGGGGTGGCGATCGCGAACGGCAGGCGTTGCGGGATGCCACTCACCAGATAATCGCCGCTGTAGTTGAACAGCCCCACCAGGTTGCGGGCGTTGGCATCGCCCGAGAGCGTCACCGTGCCCGATGGCGTGGATGACGAACCTCCACAGGCGCTGAGCAGGCCCGGAGCGCTGGCGAACAGCGCGGCACCACCACCGACGAGGCCGGCAGTGCGCAGGAACGAGCGGCGGTCGACGGATCGGGGGGTTTCGGGAATCATCGAACCCGAACCTATCCTGCGGGCGATGTCCGACCGCCCCGCCCCCGACGTTGCGATGATCCAGTTCGTGGTTGATGGTCAGCAGGTCGAGGTCGTCGACAACGGGTTCTCGCTGCTCGCCGCGCTGCGGGCACAACTCGGCGTGCGATCACCGAAGGCCGGATGCAATCCGCAGGGTCAGTGTGGTTGTTGCACGGTGCTGGTCGACGGGGCGCCCCGCGTTGCCTGCGTGACTCCGGCCCGCCGCGTGGCCGGCCGATCGATCACCACAGTCGACGGGTTGCCCGAGGCGGATCGTCAGCGGTGGGCCGATGCCTTCCTCGCCGTCGGCGCCAGCCAATGCGGGTTCTGCACGCCGGGAATCATCTGCCGCCTCGAGGGGCTCCGGGCCAAAGGCACCGCAGCCGAGGATCTGGCCGCGGTGGATCGGGCGCTCGCCGCACACCTGTGTCGCTGTACCGGCTGGCAGACCATCGAGGAGGCTTGGGCGCTGGCATTGAGCGAGGTTGCGGTGCTGGAACCGGCGCAGCGTGATCTCGATGCCGCGTCCCGCAGGGCCACGATCGAGGGTCGATCCCCGCAACGGGTGGCGGCCGATGTTGCACTTGGCCAGGGCGGGTTCTCCGAGGACACCGCACCCGCCGGTGCTCTCGTTGCCATGCCGCGTACTGATGCCGGCTGGCCCGGATCAATCGAGGACTGGGCGGTGGCACCCTCGCTGCCCGAAGCGCGGGCGTTGGCCGGCAAGGTGCAGGGCCGCCACGGAACGATCGAACCCGCGCCACCAATCGACATCGCGCCGGGTGAATGGGATCTCACCCTGCGGACCAGTTGGGTCGAGCCCGCCTATCTCGAGACCGATGCGGCCTGGTGCGATCCCGCTGGTGAACCGAGCACGGTGCTGGCCAACGGTGGCGCGTTCGGCGGCAAGCTCACCTCGATGGTTGGCGAAATGGCCCGACTGCTGGCCGATGCGAACGGCCGGACCGTGCGGGCCGTGCTTTCACGCGAGGACGTGGTTCGGCTCGGACCGAAGCGCCCACCGATGGCGGCGGCGCTGCGAGCCGACGGCACTGGCGTGATCCGAGTGGCCCGTACTGCGGGGGTGGTCGAGGCGATCAACGCCGTGCTTCCGAAGGTCAAAGTCGAGGAGATCGACCTC
>WLCQ01000036.1 GCA_009705225.1 Actinomycetota bacterium
ACAGGTGCGCTGACCGTTCGGTCAGCGCACTTCTCGTTGTACTGGTGCGCTGTGGCAGGCGCAGTCACTCGTGCTGTCACAAGGTCCCCCACGGCCGACCGGGGCGAATCGGTCGGGATAGGCAACTCCCGCCTCGACCTTGCCGGCGAACACACAGCCACAACTGTCACAGGCCCAGCCGGTGCGGATCACTTCCACAAGTTCGACGCCGGGAATACCGAATGCGGCGGCGGCCGTACCGGGGTCGCGGGTCCATCGCCCTGATGTCCGAGCGACCCTTGCGTCGTCGTCTGGCTCGTTGGGAACCGAGCGACCGAGCGATGCAGGAGCCACCTCCCCCGCCAACGTTGCGCCGAGTGCAGCCAGAGCGATGAGCTCCACCAGCGCATCGGCATCGGCCGGTCCGGCAAACTCGCCGCGTGTCGCTGTTCCATCAAGCTGGAGCAGCGCCTGATGAACGCCGAATACGAGGGCCCCGTGGCCCGGAGGACGCCGAGTATGCAAGAGCGTTCCGGCTCGCAAGCGCAACGCCCGCTCGGCTGTGGCCTCAAGTAACTGCTCGGGCATGACGAACATTCCGCCGAGCACGAAGGTGTTGGTCACCCCCGCCGTGACCAACCGGCGCCATTGGGTTCCAATATCTGTCCGTTGTTCCCCACGGTCTCGCAGAAGTGCCTCGTCGGGGGCGAGGTGATCGACGATCAACGACTCCATGATGATCCAGAGAGTCTCGACCGCTGTCTCCATATCCTCCGAGGGCATGCCGATCTGCGCAGAGGTAAACGCCTGCCGGAGCACCGTGCCACAACGCTCTAGCTCCGCATGATCAAGTCCCGGCGACATATCGGCGTCCATCTCTGAAGTCTGTCTGAAGCCGACCCGTTCATGTCGGGTCCGGACTTCCGGTGGACCCTTTCCTGAAGCGCACCGCTACCATCGCACTGTGCCCGATCAAACCGCGCAATCCGTAGAGCCGGCCACGACTGCCACGTCAGTTGTCACCCCAAGCACGCTCATCGGACCGAACGGCACCGCTCCCGGCATGAGCTTCATTGAGCAACAGGAGCGACCAGTCGTCGACGCCCAAACCGGACGCGCTGCGGGAGCGCCGCTCGCCATTGCTGCGTTGCTGCTTCTCGTGATCTTCGCCACAGTCCTGCTTCGGGCAGCGCGAACGAAACGTCGTAACGCTGGCCCGTCAGGCCCTGGGAATCAGTTCTGACGCAGCAGGGAGAGCAATCGGAGGATCTCGAGGTACAGCCACACGATGGTGACCGTGACCCCGAATGCGCCGTACCACTCCATGTACTTCGGAGCTCCCTGTTGGGACGCCTTCTCGATGAAGTTGAAATCCAGTGCGAGGTTCAGCGCTGCAACAATCACGATAACAACGCTGATGCCGATTCCGAGTGGTGTCGGGTCGTTCCAGAATGCGATGTCAGCCCCGAAGATCGAAGCGATCCAGGTGGCCATGTACATAAGCGCGATGCCACCGGTGGCACAGATCACCGTGAGCATGAACTTCGGCGTGACCTTCACGATCCGGGTGGCGTACAGCACGAACATCACGAGGAACACACCAAGCGTGGCGCCGATCGCCTGCACCACGATGCCGTTGTAGCTCTGGTTGTACACCGCGGAAATTGCTCCCAGAACCATGCCGTAGGCGATGGCGTAGATGGGGGCAGTGATGCGGGCGATCTTGGGCATGAACGCAGTGACGAGCCCAACGCCGACGCCGACCAACATGGCGATCATGAGCCAAGACGGAATGCTGGTGGTGTTGAGATAGGTCTGGTTCCCTGCGGCGTCGAGTACGTCGTTGCCTGCGGCGTCAACAATGATCTGCTTGGTCTGGACCACCTGGCTCCAGCCATACCAACCGGCAACGAGGATGAGGGAGAACAACACTCCAGTGGCTGTGAGCGTGCCACCCACCGTCATCGTGCGCCCCACGGCGGCAACCGGAGCTCCGGTGGCATCGTGCGGCATCTGGGTCTGGAAACGGGCGTCGGTCAGAACCGGACTCGAGGGCATGTTCTTCCTTCCGGAATGGGGGGCTTGCGAGGGGCAACTTCCACCGTCTTACCTCGAAAAGTGTAGATGCTGCGACCGTTCAGATCGTGGTCATCCTCACCGAATCCGCACCTGGATCCTGCCCTCGGTCTCTTGCACCTCATGCACCTCGATGGGCGCCTTCTCGTCTCGGCGACCGGCGGCCGAAAGTTTGGTTCCCCGCCCCTCTGCGTCGAACCGCCAGAAGTGGCTCACGCACACGAGCTCATCGCCATCCACAACGCCAGATGTCTCAAGATCGGCCCACTGATGCGGACAACGCCGATCGCACGCAGCGAGACGACCAGTCATCGACCGCCAGAGCACAAGGTCCAATCCCTCAACAGCAATCCCAAGAGTCCTGCCATCCTTCACGTCCTCGCTCGCAGCCACGTCTCGCCACATCCTCGTGACGCTAGCCAGAACGGCCGCCGAGGAGACGCATGACGGACCCCCAGCCGAAAGCTGCGTTGCCGGAATCGCCAACACCGTCAGGCGAAATCGGAGAGTGCCACTCTCCTCCCCTACGATGATTCCAATGAGCGCGTTCAAGGACATCTTCGAGGGCAGCGACGCCTACACCGCGGCCTTCTCACACGGAGGTCTGAGCGCTCTCCCTCAGGCCCGGTTGGTGATCGTCACCTGCATGGATACCCGGATCAATCCACTGGCGATCTTTGGCCTCGACATCGGTGAAGCCCATGTGCTTCGTAATGCCGGCGCGCGCATCACACCTGATGTCATCAGATCACTCATCAAATCGATCAACCAGCTCGAGGTTGAGCGCATCGTTGTCATGCACCACACCGATTGCGGCGCCGCCAAGATCAAACTCGACGGGCTCCGTGCGGCGGTCACCGCGGCCACGGGCAACGACCCCGCCGACGTCGACTTCCATCTCATCGCCGAGCCTGTCACTGCGCTCACCGAGGACATCGAATTGGTCCGCACCTGTCCGTATCTTCCGGTCGGCACCGCAGTGGCTGGACTCGTTTACGACGTCCACACCGGCGAAGTGCGTGTGGAGCACGAGACCTTCGTCAGCTAATTCGCTTGACTGAATCGTGAATCAGACGTCAAGGAATCTTGAGACCGCTATGCCGGCGCCGATGGCACCGATCAGGATGCCGACCACGCCCAGCGTTCCGAAAATGAAGAACATCTCGCCGCTACTCACCTGAAAACCGCTAACCAGCGGGATATCGCGCGAATTCGGGAGCCATTTCTGGAAGAACGGCTTGAAGGCGGCCAGCGCCGCTATCGCGAGGAATGCACCGATCAGTCCCTGGACGAGTCCTTCGAGCATGAACGGCACCCGGATGAACCAGTTGGTCGCTCCCACGAGTTTCATGACCTCGATCTCCCGTCGGCGGGCGAACATGGCCATGCGAATGGTGTTGAGAATGAGCAGACCGGCCGCTCCCAGCAGGAATGCTGCGATCACGAAGATGCCTACCGTGAGGCGACTTGATAGTTGCTGGATGAGCCGGATGGTCTTGGAGGCAAACACGACCCGGTCAACCCCTGACTTCGCTCCGTAGGTCGTACCGAGAGCTTCGACAGCATCGACTTCCTTATTCACGGGCTCGACTCGGAACGAGGGCGGGAGCGTTTCAGGCTCGATGCTGTCGATCAGTTCGGGAGAGTCAGCGAAGAGCACCTTGAACTCCTCGTAGGCCTCCTTCTTATCGACGAAGCGGACACTGGCAACCTCGGGACTCTGCTCGAGGTCCTCGCGAAGCGACTGCAATTGCTCGGGCGAGGGATCGCGCTGCATGAAGATGACGAACTCGATGCCGCCCTGCCAACGACGTGTGGCGTTCTCGACCCCTGATCGGAGCATGAGTGATGCGCCGACGAGCGCGAGCGAGACCGCAACAGTCATGACCGAGGCGAGGGTGATGGTGATATTCCGCCCGAGATTCGAAGCGGTCTCACGGACGTAGTACTCAGCTTTCACGATTCCTGCCCCTGCCTACTCGTAGACGCCGCGTGATTGGTCGCGAACGATGGAGCCACGATCGAGTTCGATGACCCTGCGTCGCATGGTGTCGACGATTCCACGGTCATGGGTGGCCATGACAACGGTGGTACCGGTCTTGTTGATCCGATCGAGCAACCGCATGATTCCAACCGAGGTGGCTGGATCGAGGTTCCCGGTGGGTTCATCGGCCAACAAGATAAGCGGACGGTTCACGAAAGCCCGGGCGACAGAGACCCGCTGCTGCTCTCCGCCCGAGAGTTCATTCGGGAAGTTGGCCGACTTATGGGCGAGCCCGACGAGATCAAGGATGGCTGGAACCTGTGCATCAATGACGCTACGGGGTCGTCCGATGACTTCAAGTGCGAAGGCCACGTTCTCGAAGACCGTCTTCGAGGGGAGGAGCTTGAAATCCTGGAAGACGCAGCCGATGTTGCGACGCAGGAACGGAACCTTCCAGTTCGAAAGCTGTCCGATGTCCTTACCTGCCACGAAGATGCGACCGGCGTCCGGTGTCTCCTCCTTGTTCAGAAGGCGAATGAAGGTTGACTTGCCCGAGCCGGAAGCGCCGACCAAGAACACGAACTCGCCCTTGGCGATCTCCACATTCGCATCGCGAAGCGCGACCGTGGAGGACTTGTAGGACTTCGTGACATTCTCGATCTTGATCATGGCGAGGGGCTCCAGCGGGACAGGACGCACCGACGAGGGTAGACGCCGACGGCACTCGAACGGTGCCACCGGGTCGACACCCATGAACACGACGGTTGAAACATGCAGAAACGTTCAGTCGTCGTCGGCGTCCCTGAGCGCATCGGCGAACCGGGTTTCCACAGTGCACATGGCCGCCGGGAGGTGATGCTCCCGGGTCCACGCCACCGTGAGCGGCGCACTTCCGGCGCGGTCGAGGAGTTCAGCCCCCAACTGCGGATGCAACCAATACTGACCGAACCGACGCAATGGTCGAGAGCGTTGGGTCCACCGCCGAGCACGCTCGTCATCGTGACCGAGCACTGCATCGATCAGGGTGGCTACCACCCGTCCCGGCGTGCGCAGACCACTCACAATCTTTCCGCAGTCGTGCAGTAGTGCAGCGGCGAGAACCGGCGGGCTCGCTAGGTCACCGAGTGATCGGTCAACGACTCGCGCGACCGTTGCACTGTGCCGACGATCCGGACCAGCGAGGCTGCTCCAGATCTTGTACTCCGCAGGAAGCAAGATCTCCGAGACCCACTGCCGTTCAGTTGCCGACGGGCCACCGGGGCGGAGACTCCCGAAGAACCTTGAGATCAGATGCGACGCCGCCGCCATCGCAGAATCAGCTGCGATGCTGGGCGCAGGTGCGAAGTTGCGGACTCACCGAGAGCTCAGAATCCTCAAGTGCAGTTCCACACACCTCACAGGTCGCGTACGTTCCGTCATCGAGTCGAGCAAGCGCTCGCTCGACATCGTCAAGTTCCACCCGAAGCGACTCCGCCTCGATGAGTTCATCGGGAGATTCTTCGGTCCCCGACGTCTCGATCGACCCATGCGACTGGTGGTCGGGATGCTGATCGCTCTCGGCGATCGCTGCCTCAACCGAAGGTTCCTCCCGAGGATCGGCCTCTGATTCCAGCACGTTGTGGTCAGACTCACTCATACCCGGAGGCTAGTTCCGACCAGCATGCGCCCGTGGATGCGCTGCGTCATACGCGGCAAACAGACGCTCCGTCGAGACCATCGTGTACACCTGCGTCGTTGTGATTGACGCGTGCCCGAGAAGTTCCTGGACGGCACGGATATCCGCACCATGATCGAGCATGTGGGTCGCACAGCAATGGCGCAGCACATGGGGACTGAGACGTCCTTCGAGGCCCACAGCCTCGCCATAGCGCCGCACGATCCCCCATGCGCCCTGGCGCCCCAGACGTCCGCCGCGTTGGTTCAGGAACACCGCATCAGCATCATCGCGTCGCGCCCATTGTTCGGGTTGAAGTGCGCCGCGCCCTTCCTCGCAAAGCCAAGCTGCGAGAGCAGTCCGGGCCCATCGCCCGAGTGGGACCACCCGCTCCTTCGAACCCTTGCCGAAGAGTCGAATCATCGAAGCATCGAGATCAACGTCACCGAGTCGCAGCGCACACACCTCCGAGATTCGTGCTCCGGTTCCGTAGAGCACCTCAAGAACCGCTCGATCACGCCGCTGCGCCGGAGCATCGCCCAGGACTGCATCGAGCAGGGACTGAACTTCGGCTTCGGTGAGGGCCTTCGGCAGACCGGACGGAACCCGCGGTGTCTCAACCCCGACGGAGGGATCTGAGTCGCCGAGGCCCTCATGGGAGCGGAACCGAAACAAGGAGCGCACCGCCACCAATGATCGCTTGACCGAGGACGGAGCGAGACCCCTTGAGCGCAGCACTGCCACATACGAGTCGAGATCCGAGGCACTGACCTCGTTGAGGGTGCGACTCATCTCACCCAGCCAGTCCCAGAAACCGCGGAGATCCCGTCGGTATGCAGCAAGAGTATTGGGCGACCTCCCACGTTCAACGGCGAGCCAGAGCAGGAAATCCTCGATGTCGAGCGGGAACGGCCTGGACTCGACCTCCTCAGACACCGCCGGCACCGAGTCGGGAAATGAGCATGGTGAGTCCGATGATCGACTTGATGTCGAGCAGTCGATGATCGGCGATCATCGCTGGCACATCAGCGAGATGGATTCTCTCGATTGTGAGATTCTCCTCCTCGACGCCCTGCACATCGCGGTCCACCTCGGTGAGGTCAGTTCCGAGAAACACATGGGAGTACTCGTCGGTGAATCCCGCCGAGTTCACGAACTCGACAAGCGGCTCCATACGAGCAGCTTTCAACCCGACTTCCTCGGCCAGTTCGCGATGTGCGGTCTCGATCGGTGGCTCATCGGCGAGATCACGTTTTCCCGCCGGTATCTCGAGCAACAGCATGTCGAGCGCCGCGCGGTACTGCCGCACCATCGTGACAGTGCCGTCGCCGTGGTACGGGACGACCGAGACCGCTCCCGGATGCCGAACGATGTCACGTTCGAATGTCGATCCATCCGGTGCCTCGAAGCGACCGTTCGACACTTTGATGACATAGCCATCAAAAATTGGATCCTCGCCGAGATACCGGAAGCCGCCGGTCACGATGCAGAGTTGATGCGGGCCGAATCCACCTCGAGATCGGGCAGATGGGGATTTCGACCTTCTGACCGGACCAGCGAGGCAGCGATGAACTCACGGAACAGCGGCGCCGGACGCTCAGGACGGCTCTTGAACTCAGGGTGCGCTTGGGTTCCGACCCAGAACGGGTGATTACGAAGTTCAATGAACTCAACGAGGCGTCCGTCGGGAGATGTACCCGAGCACACGAAGTCGCTGTCGTCGAAACGCGTGCGGTATTTCGGATTGAACTCGTAGCGATGGCGATGCCGTTCGGACACCACCTCGCTGCCATAGGCCTCAGCAACCCTCGAACCCGGACTCAGTTGCGCCACATAGGCGCCGAGTCGCATCGTGCCGCCCATCTCAGTGACATCGCGCTGTGTCTCCATCAGATCGATCACGGGGTGCGGGGTACGGGGATCGAACTCGCTCGAATGGGCACCGGTGAGCCCGAGGCCGTTGCGGGCGTATTCGATGGTCATCACCTGCATTCCAAGGCAGAGCCCGAGGCAAGGGATCTCGTTCTCGCGGGCGTAGTTCGCTGCGGCGATCTTTCCTTCGACTCCACGCTCACCGAAACCTCCGGGGATCACGATGCCGTCGAGATCGCGAAGACGTCCATCGGCGAGCATCCCCTCAACATCTTCAGCCTGGATCCAGACGATCTCGACATCGGCGCCGTGGAAGAAGCCACCATGCTTGAGTGATTCGACAACCGAGAGATAAGCATCAATCAGCGAGACGTACTTCCCGATGATTCCGACACGCACCGGGCGAGTTGCATTCTCCACCCGTTCGACCAAAGCCTCCCATTCAGAGAGATCGATCGGCAGCGCGCCGAAGCCGAACAGATTGCAGATGAAACCGTCGAGGCCTTCCGCGTGCATCACGAGCGGCACCTCGTAGAGGTTGCGGGCGTCAGCGGCATTAACGACGGCCGCAACAGGCACATCACACAAATTCGAGATCTTGCGCTTCAGTTCGTCAGAGATTGCTGCCTCGCTGCGACAGACGATCACGTCGGGTTGGATTCCACGACTACGAAGCTCGGTGACTGAATGCTGCGTGGGCTTGGTCTTCTGCTCCCCCGAAGGCCCGATGAACGGAACCAAGGTGACATGCACGTAGCAGACGTTCTCACGACCGACGTCGAGACGGAACTGACGGATGGCCTCGAGGAACGGGAGGATTTCGATATCGCCGACTGTGCCGCCGATCTCAGTGATCACGACATCGATGTCATCAGATGCGAGCCGGGTGATTCGCCGCTTGATTTCGTCGGTGATGTGAGGAATGACCTGAACGGTCTTTCCGAGGTAGTCGCCGCGTCGCTCCGCAGCGATGACAGCCGAGTAGATCGACCCGGTCGTCGCATTCGAATCGCGGCTCAGTGGTTCGTCGATGAACCGCTCGTAATGACCGAGATCAAGATCCGTTTCGCCGCCATCGTCGGTGACGAAAACTTCTCCGTGTTCGAAGGGATTCATCGTTCCGGGGTCAACGTTGAGGTAGGGGTCGAGCTTCTGCATCGTCACCCGAAGTCCCCTGCTCTTGAGCAGACGGCCGAGCGAAGACGCCGTGATCCCCTTACCCAGCGACGACGCGACACCACCGGTCACGAAGATGTGTTTGGTCATCTGATCCTCCCGGCGCCGGCGAACACGTCGGGATCTCACCATAGCGGTCGCGCGAGCGACCCGTCGCGGATGGAGTCAGCCCTGCGCCATGGCGAGCAGTTCACGCGCGTGGCGCTGGGCTGCTTCTGACTCCGGAGTACCCGAAAGCATTCGGGCAAGCTCAGTGACACGCTCAGCACCCTCCACTGTGGACACCACCGTGGCAGTGGTGACGCCATCGACGACCTTGTCGACGACGACCTGCGAATCGGCCCACGCAGCCACCTGGGCGAGATGGGTGACGACGAACACCTGCCGCTGCGCTGCCACTGCGGCGAGGGCACGGCCCACAGCCAGAGCGGCCGCACCACCGATTCCTGCGTCCACCTCATCGAAAACCAGTACCGGTGGCCCCTCACTCAGTACCAAACGAAGCCCGAGCATCGCCCGGGCCAGTTCGCCGCCCGACGCCACTTTGGCCAGCGGCTGCAGCGGCATCCCCGGGTTGGCAGCGAACAGAAAACGAACATCGGAGCCGGCGACCCCTTCGACCTCGATACCCACACGGGCGTTGGGAAGCGCCAGATCCGGAAGTTGAGCTTCGACCAACCCAGCAAGTTCGGGAGCGGCCCGACGACGGGCCTCGTCGACCACCCGCTCACACGTAGCGAGCGCTTCGAGAGCCAGCCCGCGCTCGTGTTCCAGCGACTCGGCAAGCTCCTCGTACCCCTCAAGAGCAGCGAGTTTCATCGTTGCCGATTCTTGCCAGGCCAACACCTCTTCCAGAGTGTCGCCGTACTTGCGCCGGAGCTCCTGCAGGAGGCGACGCCGCTCGCCGATGTCGGCCAGGCGGCCCGGATCTGCCTCGATGGATTCCGCGCTGCGGCGCAGCTCCGAAAGGAGGTCGTCGAGTTCGACACGGAGGGCCAACAGGCGCCCGGCCTGCTGTTCGAACGGCACTCGATCGCCGAGCGCCGAGACCGCGGTGAGCACCTGATCGATGGCGCCCCCCTCTTCACCAAGGATGAACACAGCATGCTCTGCCGCCTCCCTGTGCCCAGTGGCGTCGGCGAGCAACTCGGATTCGGCGCGCAGCAGGTCGTCCTCATCGGGCGAGAGGATCGATGCCTGCTCAAGTTCCTCGACCTGGAAGCGCAGGAGATCAAGCTCCCGGGCCCGGTCGCGGGCGTCGCCGCCGAGCTGCGCCTGTCGAGCTTCGATATCGGCAAGCGCACGACGAGCTGCTCTCAGCGGTTCGAGATCGATACCGGCGAATTGGTCCAGAGCATGTCGTTGCACGGACGCAGTGAGGAGCGATTGATGATCATGTTGCCCATGAATGTCGACAAGTCCGGCTCCGATCTCGGACAACTCAGAAAGCGTGGCGAGACGTCCGTCGACATAGGCCCGCGATCTACCCGACGCAGGGATGACCCGCCGCAGAATGTGCTCGGAACCGTCCACCTCGAAGCGGGCCTCAACCACCGCCTCAGTGGCTCCGGGACGAACCATCGATGTGTCGGAGCGACCGCCCATCAGCAACGAGATGGCGGTGACCACGAGGGTCTTGCCGGCGCCGGTCTCGCCGGTGACTGCAGTCATTCCTGCCCCGACATCGAGACGAAGATCGGCGATCACTCCGAGATCGCGCACCTGCAGTTCGGTCAGCATCGGGAGCCCGCCCCGCGCATCGGCATCCCTATCGATCGGCGAGGCCGAACTTGGCCTTCAGGATCGAATGGAAATCCCGGGGACCGAACATGACCAGTCGGGCAGAGGTTCCAGAAGCACGACAGGTAACTGTGTCGCCGGGTTGAAGATCACCCATGGGTCGACCATCGATCACGAGTGCGGCCGCTCGGTGGTCGCTCACCGTGAGCCGGATCTCTGAGTCATCATCGAGTATGAGGGTGCGGTCGAAGAGCATGTGCGGCGAAACTGGTGTGAGCAGCAGTGCCCGATGCGTGGGCTCGACGATTGGTCCACGCGCTGAGAATGCGTAGGCAGTGGAGCCGGTGGGCGTGGCCACGATGAGGCCATCGGCGGCGTATGGGGTGAAGAACGAGCCGTCGAGTTCGACATCGAGACGCACGGTGTTCCCGCTCGCAGTCTTCTCGACCACTGCCTCGTTGAGCGCCAGAACCACAATCGGACCATCGTTCTCCGCTGCGGAGATAGAGACATCGAGAAGCATCCGCTCCTCGATGGAGAACGCACCGGCAAGGAACTTCTCGAGCGCATCACGAACACCATCGGGCTCCACATCCGTGAGATAGCCGAGCTGCCCGAAGTTCACGCCGATGATCGGAACACCTCGTTGAGCGACCAGAGCAACAGTGCGCAGCATGGTTCCGTCGCCGCCGAGGCTCACGGCGACATCGGCGGTTTCGCCAAGGGAATCCTCGGCGATCCCATTGCCGGATCGATCGAGGCGAGAAGCGTCGGCCTCCGGAAGGATCACTCGGTGACCGAGTCCTTCGAGCCAAGCGATTGTGCTGCGAGCCACCAAACTGGCCTCAGGGCGATCCTGGTGGGTGACGAGAGCAATGACAGCCATATCAGCCCTTCTCCGTGCTCTCGAGTGAGGCGGCTGCAGAAACCGCAAAGGCTCCCGACCGCGGGGCGACGGCTACCGCAGCGTTGATCGCGTCGGCGACACCATCGAGATGGAGTGCGCTCGCATCGATGCCCCCAGGGGAACGACCTACGACGACAAACTCAACATTGCCGTCAGAACCGGTGATGGGCGAAACCATGACCCCAATGATGGCCGCTGCGAGCCCGACCATGGTGTCCGTTACCTCGACGAGCACCCGAGTCCAGATCTCGGGGTCCGTGATGATGCCGCGCCCACGGGCGGCTTCGGTGCGACCCGCTTCGAACTGGGGTTTCACCAGTAGGACGAAAAGTGCTCCCGGTTGGCAGAGCGAGAACACCGGCTCAAGCACGATTCGCAGAGAGATGAAGGAAAGATCCCCGACAACGAGATCAACGACCCCTCCGATGAGATCCGGATCGGCGGAACGGATATTCGTGCGCTCGAGGTTCCGGACACGGGGGTCGGCGAGCAGTCGCTCGTGGATCTGGTTATGTCCCACGTCGAGGGCAACCACCTCAGATGCCCCGTACTGCAGCGCGCAATCGGTGAAACCACCGGTAGATGCACCAACATCGAGCACTCGTGCACCAATGAACTGGTCGCCGAGGTCATATCGGGCGATCGCTCCTTCGAGCTTGGCTCCGGCCCGGCTCACGAAGCGAGGCGGCGGCCCGAGTATTTCAACTGCTTCCCCCGCTTCGACCATTCGGGAGGATTTTTGAGCCGGAGCGCCGCCCACAGTGACACGACCTGCTGCGATCTCGGCCTGGGCGCGCTCCCGACTCGGAGCGAGACCACGGCGCACAAGTTCAGCATCGAGGCGTCGGCGGGTTCCCACTGTTGCGACGCTACAGGCCGACTTCGGAGCCGGAAAGAGTCGCGTGGACCAACGAGAGCAGATCGTCGGCGATCAGATCCGCGGGAGGATCGGTTGGCAGGTCGGCGGCCGCGGTCACACCCGAGAGCACAAGACCGAATCGATAACCCATCCTCACAGCGAAGGCGCCATCGGTGTCAGCCCTGTCCCCCACCACGATGCCATCCGGGCCGACAACGCTGCTCACCATGCGAGCCATCGGGTCATGGGGCTTCCCCGCCAGATCAGGCTGACTCCCGCTTGCCGTGACGATCGAGGCCAGAATCGATCCAGCGCCGGGAATCGGCCCGGTGGGTGTCGGATAGGTCGAATCAGTATTCGTTCCGACCAGCCGAGCGCCATCACGAACCGCGGTGGAGGCAATCCGCATCCGCTGGTAATCGAAGGTCCGATGGAATCCGACGACGACCACCTCGGCACCCCAGTCGGCGGCGCCTTCGTCGCTGGCGTCGATCGTCTCGCACCCACGGCGATGCAGTTCCTCCACGACGCCGGGCCCGGCACACACCATCACCCGAGTCCCCGGATCAATCAGGCTGGCCGCCGCCATCGCCGAGGTGAACACCAGATCGGCAGCATCAATCCCGTGTCGGGCGAGTTTCTCGATCACCGACGAACGACGTGTATACGAATTATTGGTCACGAACGCGACCCGCTGGCCGGAACTCTGGAGCAGTGCAACAGCATCGGCGGCACCCGGGATTGGCTCATCACCCAGCCACACCACGCCATCGAGATCGAGTACCCATGCCATGGGCCGAGTATCGCACCTCGAACCACCCGATGAGCCGGACCGGCGAGGGCAGCCGATCTGCTAGACCAACCGGGTGCCAGCATTCGAACCGTTCCGCGGGATCCGCTACGACACCCGCTCACTCGATCCGACACTGGTGACATCGCCACCGTATGACGTCATCTCACCGAATGACCGTGAATCTCTCGTCGACGGCTCGGCCTTCAACGTCACGAGGATCGATCTCCCGGTTCCCGATCCCGCACAACCATCTGCCGATCCGTATCGGTTGGCCGCTGCGCTGCTGACTACATGGCGCCAGGACGGAATTCTCGTCACCGATGAAGTTCCCGCATTCACCGTCCATCGGATGTCATCCGTGGATGAGGATGGGGTCGCCCACCACACCACGGGAGTTGTCGGAGCCCTGCGACTCAGCGCTCCGGGCGAGGGCGAAATTCTCTGCCACGAGTACACGACCCCGAAAGCGAAGAGTGACCGCCTCGATCTGCTCGGGGCCACTGATGCGAACCTCTCCGCTGTCTGGGGACTCTCCCCCGCAGCCGGACTGACCGACCTGCTCCAACTGACAGAAGAGCCGACTCTGGAGTTCAGCGCAGACGGAGTGACCCATGCGGTCTGGGTGGTCACCGACCCCTCTCGGATCAGCGCTATTCGCGCGGCCATCGAGCCCCACCCGATCGTGATTGCCGACGGCCACCACCGTTATGAGACTTCGCTCGCTCATCGCGATCGGATCCGCGCCGATTCAGGCGAAGGCACCGCTGCGGAATTCGTGATGTGCTTCGTCGTGGAACTCTCCGAGACCCAACTCAGTGTTGGACCCATCCATCGTCTCGTCACCGGCCTCGGGTTCGGGGTCGACCTGATCGCAACGCTTGAGACGTTCTTCGAGATCGAACCGTTCGCGGCTCCGGCCACCGGCGTGATTCACGCTCTGGAGCAGGCCGGCTCTCTCGCCCTCATCCTGCCGGATGCTGAATTTCTTCTCCGACCTCGACCGGAGATGTTCACAACGACCCGCGACCTCGACTCGAGCCGACTCGACCACGCGCTCGCATCGCTCACTGGCATCGATGTGGCCTACCAGCATGGCGTCGAGAACATTCGCTCCGCCGTTGATTCAGGTGCAGTTGACTTCGGGGTACTGCTGCGACCGGTCACCGTCGCACAGATCATCGACATTGCCGAGGGCGGGGAACGCATGCCGCCCAAGAGCACGTTCTTCTTCCCGAAGCCACCCACCGGAATCGTGCTGCGCAGTCTTCTCGACAACTGATCCGGCAAGGATCACGAAGCGAACGAAACGACGAAGCGAACGAAACGACGAAGGGGCGGCGCCGAAGCGCCGCCCCTTCGTTGACAAACCTTCAAATCATGCGACGGTGACCGCCGTGTCGAGATACACGTCCTGGATCGCGTTGAGCAGTTCAACGCCTTCGGCCATCGGTCGCTGGAATGCCTTCCGGCCCGAGATCAGCCCAGTGCCGCCGGCGCGCTTGTTGATGACTGCGGTGCGGACCGCATCAGCGAGGTCTGATGCACCCTTCGACTCACCACCAGAGTTGATGAGACCGATGCGACCCATGTAGCAGTTCGCCACCTGCCAGCGGGCGTAGTCGATCGGGTTATCGGGAACGAGATCGCCATAGACCAGCTTCGAGGTCTTACCGAACCCGCTCAATGCGTTGTAGCCACCGTTCTTCGTCGGGAGCTTCTGCTTGATGATGTCGGCTTCGATGGTGACGCCGAGATGATTGGCCTGAGCAGTGAGGTCAGCTGAATCGTGATAATCGACACCATCAACCTTGAAGCCGTCGTTGCGCAGGTAGCACCACAGCACAGTGAACATGCCGAGCTCATGGGCACGACGGAACGCTTCGGCAACTTCAATGATCTGGCGATGCGACTGCGGCGACCCGAAGTAGATCGTGGCACCGACACCAGCTGCACCAAGGTCGAACGCCTCATCCACCGAGCCGAACATGATCTGGTCGTACTCGTTCGGGTAGGTAAGGAGCTCATTGTGATTGATCTTCACGATGAAGGGGATCTTGTGGGCGTACTGACGAGCGCACACCCCGAGCACACCGAAGGTGGTGGCGACAGCATTGCAACCACCCTCGATGGCGAGCTCGACGATGTTCTTGGGATCGAAGTAGATCGGGTTCGGTGCGAACGATGCGGCGCCCGAATGCTCGATTCCCTGGTCGACCGGCAGGATCGAGACGTAGCCCGTGTCGGCCAGGCGACCATGCCCGAACATGCTCTGCAGATTCCGGAGCACCTGCGGTGAGCGGTCGCTCAGCGCATACACACGGTCGACGATGTCGCCGCCCGGCAGCGTGAGTAGGTCTCGGGAGATCCCGCTACAGGTATAGGAAAGCAGTGCCTCGGCGTCATCACCCAGAAGGCCTTGAATGTCGGTCATGCCACTCCTCGATCGCCACGATGCGACTGTCGCACCGGATCCATCTGACCGCAGGATCCTAGGCGCGACGACACCCCCGCCGGTTCACTCCAACGGGGTGATCGGCTCGAGCGCTGCAGCGATGGCGGCGCGAAGTCGAGTCGGCGCCCGGGCTGACACGATCGAGGACACGACCACTTCAGTTCGGCTGAGCGTGGCGCCGCCCGAACGGAAGAAACGTCGCCGGACCCGACCCACAGCGACGACGTCGTCACCCTCATCAAAGCGAAGGGCTCGCTCGGGCGGGTCGAACCAAACGACCGGCACGGTATCGGCCTGTGCGTCAACCGGACGAACAGTGATATCTGCAGTGAGCAGCACGCTCCCCGATGAAAGCGCCCGATGCTCCGGCGCCCGGGACAGCTTGCCTCGAAGGATCACGATGTTGGTTCCGTCAGGAACTGGGCCTGCGCTGGCGACGAGCCTCGATTTCTGGGCCTGTTCTTGGTCTGGTTTCTGGACCGGTCGTTCGGTCAAGCGTGAATCTCGAACACCGACGAGCTGCATGGTCTTGGAGCGACGGGACATGGGACCTCCCCATGGACGAGGTACCCCGATCGCCGCGCACGACACGACGTCCCGGCGGGGGGTCTTCACCAGCGCAAAGCCGATGGGACAAACCGCAGGAGCATCGGTCGAGGACGAGCGCCGGAGAACCTGTTGGTGGTGGAGGAAGTGGTGAGACCCTACAGAGCAGGTGTGACAGCCCCAGATCGATCAGCGCAGAGAGCGAAGTCGCGAACTCACATCAGCGAAATCGGGATCCACATCGCGTATCCGTGAAAACAGTTGGCGGGCCTTGGGCAGGTCGCCGGCACGCTCGTAGAGATCGGCGAGCGCATAGGCCCGTCGGAGGTGATGAATTTGCGGACGCTTCGGGAAAGACCATCCCTGTTCCAGCACACGGATGGCGTCGACCAGGCGCTCACGATCAGCCAGCGAACCAGCCATGACGATGCGTCCCTCGGTGACGATCTCCGCGCTCGGCGACACCTCGCGAACCTCTGTCCAGCATTCTTCGACCAATGCCCACTGACGCAACGCTCGGTAGCAATCAGCGAGAACCGGCAATTGATCACTTGACTTCGAAATCTGGCGGAATGCCTCGAGTTCCTTGGCTGCCAGCTTCCACTTCTCCTGGCGATAGAGCGTCAGGCCATAGAGCTCACGCACTGCAGGCACAGTCGGCGCTTCCTCAACCAGTTTCTTGAGCACCTTTGCTGCGTCAGCAAACCGGTCCTCCTCGAAATGCTCCGCAGCCTCCGCGAGACGGCGTTCCACTCGCTCACGTCGTGCGTTGGGAACGGCCTTCGCAAGTTGGGCGCGGACCTCCTCGGCGAGATCGATCGGGGCAGGGTCGGGTCGGCGCCGCACCTTGGGAGCAACTGGTGTCGCTGGTTCGTCGTCGACGACTTCGATAATCACCCGTTCTTCAACACCGGCATCGCGCGCCGTTCGACGCTCGGCGTCTGCTTCACGAGCCTTCTCGTCATGGGCGGCCGGAGCCGACCGCCGGGCCGAGGCCGGGGAACGCTGCGGATTCGCAGCCTCAACCGCATCTCGCCACGCTCGTGATGCACCAACAACGCGTCGACCTGTTGCGGCGCCGGCACCGCGCCGGGCGACACCACCCCACGCTCGGGGAGTTTCAAGGGCTGGTCCTTCTTCCCAGCCCGGCCGATCCTCGGCTCGCGAGGAATCTCGCCCACCCGAACTGCGACGAACTGCTCGATCATCGGCGCCCGATCGGGCCTGACCAGATTCACCACGACGAGTGGAGGCCGATGGACGCGAATCTCCGCTGCGGCCAGACGATGTACCCGGACGACTCGAACGAGAGTCGGAACGACCGTCCCCGGTCGCCGAACGTGAGTCCCGAGCACCCGGACGTGAGTCCCGAGCACCCGGACGACCCGAGGATCCTCCCCGGTCATCCCGAGATGCGGGCCGACCATCACGAGACGGTGGCCTACCGCTCGTCGGCCTGCCCTCACGAGAATCAGGTCGACCGTCACGGGAGGATGGCCTACCGGCGGCCCCAGGTCGCGATTCGCGACCGGCTGGACGCCCGGCGGCTCCCGGGCGATCGTCTCGCGAACCGCCCCTACCGGCTGCGCCGCTGGACTTTCCACCGGGCCCCGAAGGCTTCCCCGAAGGTCGTCCGGCGCCGCGTGGAGCGCTCCCGCCATCGCGGCCGGAGCGAGCTCCGTCAGAAGCGCTTCTCGACGAGCCGCCCGCTGCGGGTCGACTCCCTCGGGAGCGGGATGGATCAGATGAAGGGGGGCGGGGCATCAGGACAACCTATCGGGCGCTGAAGGGGTCAGAATCCGACGACTCTGCCCGAGAACGAGAAAAGGACCCCCGAAGGGGTCCTTTTCATATGAGAAATCCGGCGGCGTCCTACTCTCCCAGGGAGTCTCCTCCCAAGTACCATCGGCGCTGGTGGGCTTAACTTCCGTGTTCGGAATGGGAACGGGTGTGACCCCACCGCCATAGCCACCGAAACCTTTGTCAAAAGAGTGGAGGCGCCCTGAGGCAGCCGTCCTCTCTCGAGAACTCCATAGCGAGCACGAACATCGTTGTCGATCCAAGCCCTCGGCCGATTAGTACCGGTCGGCTAAATGCGTTACCGCACGTACACCTCCGGCCTATCAACGTGGTGGTCTACCACGGGCCTTACCTGGTTAACCCAGTGGGAAATCTCATCTTGGAACGGGTTTCGCACTTAGATGCTTTCAGCGCTTATCCCTTCCGTAGGTAGCCAACCAGCCGTGCCCTTGGCAGGACAACTGGCACACTAGAGCTACGTCCATCCCGGTCCTCTCGTACTAGGGATAGCCTTCCTCAAATTTCCTCCGGCTGCAGAGGATAGGGACCGAACTGTCTCACGACGTTCTAAACCCAGCTCGCGTA
>WLCQ01000037.1 GCA_009705225.1 Actinomycetota bacterium
CCGAGAATCTGGGCATAGTTGTTCGCGAGGCTCCTCGCGTCAACGTCCTCACGGCTGTAGGTGTACCCCTTGAGGTCAGCTGCTCGAACACCTGCAATACGCATCTGATCGAATTCGTTGTACTTCCCGACGCCGGCGAAGGCGATCCGGTCGTAGATCTCACTGATCTTGCGCAGCGTGGCCGACGGATTTTCGGCACACAGCAGGATCCCGTCGGCGTAAACCAGTGCGACGAGAGACCGTCCGCGGGCAATGCCCTTGCGTGCGTAATCCGCCCTGTCTTTCATGACCTGTTCGGGAGCGACATAGAAGGGCATGCTCATCGCAGGGATCCTCCAGTTTCGGTGCTGGTCTCGGGAAGCCGAGAAGCTCCCGACTCGCGACCGGTGAGTGTCGCGACCAAGCCTGCGAATCGCTCCGCTATCTCGGCGTCATCGACCCGCCGGAATCCCTGTGCAGTGATCGTTGCGATGACCGGGTAGATGCCGCGGATGAGATCAGGACCGCCCGTCGCTGAATCATCGTCGGCCGCATAGAACAGAGCGCTGATTGCAAGATCGATAGCGTCGTCGCGCTCAAGACCGTCTCGGTATCCCTGCTTGATCACGCTCGCAGCCAGGGAGCCGCCCGAGCCACTCGTGGTGAAATGCGACTCCTCATAGCGACCGCCGGTGGCGTCGTACTGGAAGAGCCGACCAGTGGAGCGACGCGTGTCGTATCCAGCGAAGATCGGGACGACCATGAGACCTTGCATCGCTGCAGGGAGGTTGGAACGGACCATCTGGGCGAGTTGGTTCGCCTTGCCCTCAAGTGAGAGAGGCGATCCCTCGACCTTCTCGTAATGCTCGAGTTGGAGTTGGAAGAGTTTCACCATTTCCATTGCGGGCCCAGCCGCACCGGCGATAGCAACGCCCGAATGACGATCTGCGGCAAAGACCTTCTCTATTGCACGGTGGGCGATGATATTTCCCGAGGTTGCTCGCCTATCTCCAGCCATGATCACACCATCGGCGCTGCGGATCGCGACCACGGTGGTGGCATGGGTGACTGGTATCCGACCTTCGAGGGTCACTCCCGGAAGAACTGGGTCAAGCCCGAGCCTTCGCACCAATGACGCGAAATCAGGACCCGGATCATCGCTCGGTGTGAAAAAAGGCATGGTCACAAGAGGAGAGGCTACCGGTTGGTCAACGTGGGACGCGCAGCGTTTCGGGGATGGCTACTCCCCACCCTTCTGGACGAAACTCCTGACGAAATCCTCAGCGTTGGTCTCAAGCACCTCGTCGATCTCATCAAGAAGATCATCGAGTTCGGCCTTGAGACGCTCGCCAGAAGCATTTGTAGCCGTGGCGGCTTCACGCTCTTCGGAGGTCCTCTCAGCGATTGGACGACGCTGGTGTTCCTGTTCCGGCATGATCACTCGTTTCGGGTCTGGGAATCACGATTGAGACTGGCTGATCGGGCAAGTTTTCAGTTGGTCGGCGTGGCGCCGAGTTTGCGGAGGAGCGCCGAAGCGTCCTCGCTCGAGGCAATGATCTCACCCACGAGGTCGACCGTACCGCGCAACGGCTCCATCATGGGAACGCGGCGAAGGGATTCCTCGCCAATGTCGAAGACGAGAGAGTCCCAGTTCGCAGCGATGATCTCATCGCCGAATCGGCGCAGACAGGTTCCTCGGAAAAAGGCGCGAGTGTCGGGAGGAGGAGTATCAATCCCCCGTCGGATCTCGTCTTCGGTGCAGAAGGTACGAAGCCCTACCCGCGACGCGAGACTGCGCTCGGGACGGAGGTCGTGGTACTGAAGGTCGAGCGCCGCGAGTCTGGCATCGGTCCAGTGAAGGTCATGCCGTTCTCGATAGGCACTGATGAGTCGGTGTTTCGCGATCCAGTCGACCCGGTCGGCGAGTGACTCTGGATCCGACTCCAGGCCTTCGAGTATCTCCTGCCAAGTCGCCAAAATCTGTTCGCCGACCTCTTGGCCAACGCATTCAAGTCCATGTGACTCGGCGTATGCAGCTGCATCCGAGTAAAGCGACCACTGGACATCAAGTGCTGTCACTGCTTTTCCGTCATCCAGCCGGTGTGACGATCGGAGCGAAAGGTCATTGCTGACACTGCGTAGGGCCGCCACTGGCGCAGCGAACCGGAACTCTCGTGTCACTCGGTGATCTTCGAGCATGGCAAGGATGATCGCGGTGGTCCCGACCTTCAGGAAGGTCGCCACCTCGCTCATGTTTGCGTCGCCGATGATGACGTGAAGTCGCCGGTACTTGATCGGATCGGCGTGCGGCTCGTCACGGGTGTTGATGATTGGTCGTTTGAGGGTGGTTTCGAGCCCGACTTCCTCCTCGAAGAAGTCAGCACGCTGACTGATCTGGAAGGGGGGACCACCAGGGGTTCTCCCTGCTTCACTACCCACCTTGCCTGCGCCGCAGTAGATCTGCCGCGTGATGAAGTGCGGCGTGATGCCGTGAACGATCTCCCCGAAAGGGAGCGCCCGATCTACGAGGTAGTTCTCATGACAGCCGTAGGAGTTTCCCTTGCCGTCCGAGTTGTTCTTGTAGACAACGATCTCCTGACCGGGGGGGAGAAGGCGGTTTGCCGCCTTCATCGACAACTGAAGAACCCGTTCCGCTGATCTGTCAAAGACAACAACGTCGCGAGCGTTGGTGCATTCAGGTGTACTCATCTCAGGGTGCGCGTGGTCGACGTAGTAGCGAGCGCCGTTCGTGAGAACCGCATTCACCAAGTGGGATTCGACCTCTGGGGGCAACGCTCCGAGCGGCGCGTACCCACGAGCATCTGTACCGGGTTGCTCGCCTTCGAAATCCCATTCGAACCGCATCCCTGAACCGGGACGACCGGCGCCCTCAGCGAGAGAGGACACATAGCTATTGATCAGAATCGACGACGCCGCGATCGGGTCCGGTTCCTCAACACCTCGCCACACAATGCCGTACTCGGTCTCGATCCCACAGATCTTCGCGATGGCCACGCACGCACGTTAGCGACGCACGCGAGCGCGGGGATGATCGGGATTAGAGGTACTGGCCGGTTCCGATCCGTTCGATGGCACGACCGCCTCGCGGGTCGGCATCGTTGGACTTCACGAGCGTACGGATGTACACGATTCTCTCGCCCTTCTTCCCGGAGATTTTGGCCCAGTCGTCGGGGTTCGTCGTGTTCGGAAGGTCCTCGTGCTCCTTGTACTCCTGGTGGATCGAGTCGATCAGGTCCTTGGTGCGGATTCCGCTCGACCCTGAGGCGATGAGTCTCTTGATTGCCAGTTTCTTCGCCCGACGAACGATGTTCTCGATCATGGCTCCGGAGGAGAAATCTTTGAAGTACATGATCTCCTTGTCACCGTTCTGGTACGTCACCTCAAGGAACTGGTTCTCCTCATCCTCTCGGTACATCTCCGCAACTGTGCTCTCGATCATCAGGCGCACAGTCTTCTCGGGGTCCCCGCCGCCCACAGAGTCCACCTCGTCGGCATTGAGCGGCAGATCGGAGGTGAGGTAACGACCGAAGATCTGCGCCGCTGCCTCTTCGTTGGGGCGTTCAATCTTGATCTTCACATCGAGCCGGCCGGGACGCAGAATGGCTGGGTCGATCAGATCCTCGCGGTTCGACGCACCAATGACGATGACGTTCTTGAGGGTCTCTACCCCGTCGATCTCGGCGAGCAACTGCGGCACAATCGTGGATTCCATGTCGGAACTGATTCCAGTGCCTCTGGTGCGGAACAGGGAGTCCATCTCATCGAAGAAGACGATGACGGGCCAACCCTCTTCGCTCTTCTCACGAGCTCGTTCGAAAACGAGACGAATCTGACGCTCGGTCTCGCCGACGTATTTGTTGAGCAGCTCCGGTCCCTTGATGTTGAGGAAGTAGCTCCGCGCCTGTTTGTCGCCGGAGACCTCAGCCACCTTTTTGGCGAGAGAGTTCGCGACGGCTTTTGCGATGAGGGTCTTCCCACACCCCGGAGGGCCATAAAGGAGGATCCCCTTCGGTGCCGGCAGGCGATATTCCGAGAACAGCGCCTGGTGAACGAATGGAAGCTCCACAGCGTCCATGATCTGCTCGATCTGCGAATCGAGGCCGCCGACATCGCTGTAGGCGATGTCGGGAACTTCCTCGAGTACGAGTTGCTCAACTTCGGGCCGGGGCAACTTTTCGATGAGGAGGGACGCACGAGGGTCCAGCAATACTGAGTCCCCAGAGCGAAGTCGCGACCCCATCAGCGCATCACTGAGTTCGACGACGAGTTCCTCGTCGGCTCTGCCGACGATCATCGCTCGGTGCCCGTCATCGAGCAGCTCCTTGAACGTGACAATCTCGCCGGTCCGCTCCGGCGCCCGAGCCAGCACAACGTTGAGAGATTCGTTGAGCACGACCTCTGCACCTCGCACGAGTGACTCGGCGTCAAGGTCCGGGTGAAGTGAAACTCGGACCTTTCTTCCACCTGAGTGGATGTCGACCGTACCGTCGTCGTTCCTACCGACAAAGGTTCCGTATGCGGACGGCGGTTGGCTCAGTTTCTCGACCTCGTCCCGCAGCGAAGCAATATGGTCACGGGCTTCTCGCAGTGTGTACGTGAGTTTCTCGTTCTGCGTCACAGCCTGCGTGAGTTGCCCCTTTGTCTCGAGGAGACGTTCCTCGAGGAGTCGAACTCGCTTGGGCACGTCCTGGAGACGACGCCGTAGCGATGCAACCTCCTCTTCCAGGAAAGCAATCTGTCCCCGAAGTTCTTCCACCGAGAGGTCGGGATCCTGCGGTGGGACGTTATCGATCATGGGCGGATCGGACTCCTCGAGACGGTAGGGCTGGGTGGCCACGACGGACCCTATCGCCGCCGCAGAACGCCGTCTCACCGACGGGGCGAGGTCTCCCGAACTGCTGCGCTTCGTCGCGAAAATGGCCCCGGAGTGGGGCTACTATCGGCCATGGCACTACAGTTCAACTGTCGGTAGTTCCTAGGAGCTTCCGGCGCTTCCAAAACCATCCCCCTCACGAAGAGGTTTTTCAACGTATGAAGGTCTGGATCGATCAGGATCTCTGCACGGGCGACGGACTCTGTGAGGAGATCGCCCCCGACGTGTTCACGCTGCTCGACGATGGCCTCGCCTACGTCAAGGAGGGCGCCAAGGTGTTCTCCGATCCGGGTGGCGCTGCCGGCCTCGCCAATTTCCCCGAGAGCCAACTCGAAGGTGTCATTGAATCAGCCGAGGAATGCCCCGGCGAGTGCATCTTCATTGAGGTCGAGTAACACGTAACCCCAGCTACTCTGAAAGGCCCCGACGCTCGCTGAGCTCGGGGCCTTTTTCGTTGTCGACCGAAGGAAATGTGCGCTGTCTACCGCAGGAAATGTGCGATCAGCTCAGGCATGGTCCGGTGCTGACGGCATTCGGACTCGTGGCGGCGAGCGCAGCGCGAACCTCTGATGGATCGAGCGCATACGCAACGTCGGTCCGATCCCTCGATATAGCGAATGCCACACCAACGACTTGGCCATCAGCATCGATGAGGGCGGACCCCGAATCTCCCGGACGGAGTGTCGATCCGAGTTCGAGGACTCGGCGAGACGTTGAAGCGGTCCCGTAGATGTCGAGGCCCTTCGCATCAAGAGTTCGAGCCACCTTGAATGGAGCGATGCGAAGGGGTTCCCCTCCGGGATGACCGAATACCCCACCAGTGCTGCCCGATTGCGTTGAGTCGCGTCCCAGCGAAAGCCAGGGGCGGTCTAGACCGTTCACGACAACAACAGCAAGGTCTCGCTCGGGATCGAAGAGCGCTACGCGCCCGGAGAAACGTCGCCCGTCATCGCGGAACACGGTGACCTGCTTCTCGCCGGCGACAACATGCGCATTGGTCACAATGGTGTCTTCGGACACGACGAAGCCTGAGCCGTCCTGGACCCGGCGACAAGCATCCCCTTCGATCTTGACCACGCTCCTCGCCGCCGAGATTCTGACAAAGTCGCTCAAGCCCGTCGTCATCGGCGCTGCACCTACCTCGGGAGTCGGTCGCAGAACTGCGAACACATCGGGATACGCATCGGTCGCAAGAGCATGGCGAAGTGCGTAGAGAGCGTCGGGGGCTGGGGGAAGCAGATCATCGAGCCTTTGGGTGATCTTCGAGGACGTCGCAAGAGCGCTCAACTCTCCGGGAGCCGAAACCAGTAACGGTGTGGAAAGCCAGAGCAGGGTCATCAAACCTCCGATCGCCAGCACCGCGCCGAGGCACCGGTCGATCGTCCGCAAGGCGGGAAAGGGCGGGACCCGAACAAATCTCCCTGCGGCAAAGCCAACCCATTGGCCGAGAGCGCCAGACACGCCAAGTGTTGCGATTGTCAGTCCCACCAGCAGGGACTGCCTATCGGTGGCCAAGTGGTCAAGGAGGAATCGGGCCGCATGGACCCCGATCCAAATGCCGAAACCGAGCCCAACCCAGGAGATGACCCTGGAAACGAACCCGATTCGAAACCCTGCTGCGGCCGTAAGGCCGATCATCGCGAGAAGTACGAGATCGAGGGTATTCACAGCGAGAGATCCTGCATCCGGGGTCCGGATCAGCCCCCGAGAAGTCGAGCGTGGGTAAGAAATCCGGTGTGCGCAACCATGCGATGGTCCGGCCGAACGGCATTTCCTTCGATGTGCCAGGTTCGGTTCAGAACTTCCATTGTTTCGGGCATATCGAAAGCACTTGTCTCGAACGCCTCCCGCAACTGCATTGCCTGAACAATGCTCGGCGTGTACGCGAGGAGGATTCCACCGGGGTGTAACGCCTTCTCAGCGTGCTTCACCACCTGCCATGGTTCCGGCAGATCAAGCACAACGCGATCGAGGTCCGTCTCGTCGATTCCGTCGTAGCAATCCCGAAGTTCAACGCGATAGCGACCGAGGGCTTCCTCGCCGAGGAATGACTCAACATTCTCCTTCGCCCGATCGGCGAAATCCTCGCGCAGTTCATAGCCGACGATGTCTGCACCGGCACGGAGCATCGCCATCGACAGAGCGCCGGAGCCAACTCCTGATTCGAGGACACGCGCTCCGGGGAAGATATCGGCGAGCATAAGGATCGGACCGAGATCCTTGGGGTAAATGACCTGGGCACCTCGCGGCATCTTGAGCACAAAATCCGAAAGTGTGGGCTTTACCGCGAGGTAGGCCTGGTTTCGCGTTGAACGAACTGTGGTCCCCTCGGCCTTGCCGATCAACGAATCGTGCGGGACGAATCCGGCATGCGAATGGAACTCGCCGCCTTCCTTGAGCGTGATGAGGTACCGGCGCTTCTTTACATCGATCAGGAGAACACGGTCCCCTGGTGCGAACTGGCGGCTCATGACGTTGTCCTCGTTCTGATTGCGCCGAGTTCGACCGGCACGGGTTCTGGTTGATGGCCACCTGCTCGATCGACGAGTCGGCAGAAGGCACAGGTCCCCGAAGGTGTCGGCGCACCACAGGTGAGACATGGTTCGAGTCCTTCGCGATCCTCGTCCGCTTCGGGAGCGAAGTGCTTCGAGGCTCGATCCAAAAAGCCGAAGTAGAACGAATGCTTGGCACCGGGTGATTTCACCTCAATGTCGTTGAGCGCCTCTTTGTAGGAGAGGTGGCGGTTGCCAACCGCCATGGGGCACTCATCGACGAGATAATCGATTCCCTTGAGGAGACAGTAGGCAGCTGTCTCACGTTCCGTGAGCCGTACCAATGGCTTCACCTTCTTCGGGAAGCCGTCTCGTGCGGGGAGAACGGGAAGCTGACGTCCGAGGTATTCGGTGTGCCAGTGAAGGGTGTTGCCGAAGAGTACGGCTGCCTCGTCATCGAGATTGTGTCCGGTGACCAGCACGTCATACCCACCTTCGAGAGCAGCAGCATCGAAGAGATGCCGTTTCGAAAGCCCGCAGGCTGAGCACGGCGCACGCCGGGCTGCTCTGGATCCGGTGGGGATGTCGTAGCCATAGGAGGTGGGGATGTCGACAGTGAGCAGGGTGAGTCCGCGCGATTCAGCAAACGCCGCCGCATGCGAGTGAGAAACCTCGCTGTATTCCCCAATGCCAAGACCTACATAGAAGCCGTCTGCCTGATAACCGAGTTCGATGAGGAGGTCCCAGATCGCCAGCGAATCCTTGCCTCCAGAGACGGCGACGAGAACGCGATCTGATGGCTCGATCATCTTCCATTCGTCGATCGCCTTGGTGACCTGCCGCCGACACTGCTCGAAGAAGTGGTCAACGCAGTAATTGGCGTTCTGCCTGCGGATATCAATGACGGCCGGACCGCGACACGTGACGCACTTCATCGATCGCCACCCGAGATCACCGGACGCACTTCGATCACATCGGTGTCGTCGAGGGCGGCATCACCCGGGATGAGCTCTCCGTCACGCATGACGAGATGAGCCTCTCGGTTCAGATCGAGAGAGGCGAGGAGATTGATGACAGTCCGGGGCCCGCTGATATCGAGCTCACGGCGTGGGTTACGCAGAATGACCTTCACGGGACAATGTTCGCAGGCTTCGGGCCCAGCGTTGACATTCAGACCTGCCGCCGAAGTCGACGAGCTGCTCTGCGGCGCTTGCGGCGACTCGGGACGGGCGGAAGTTGCGTGATCGTGAGCGTCTCACCCTCGGTGAGATTTCCGCTGAAGACCTTGGTAGGTGCCGGCCGCCATGCCCAGAGGAATCCCCTGATGGCCCAGGCGATAACCCCGAGTACGAGCCAGAGCCGGCTGTTGCCGAAAAGGCCACGCTCGATGCCGTATCGACGTGCAGTAGCGAGCGGATCCATCAGAACCGACGAACCTCAACCACTGTTCGTCGCTTTCGTCCGCGTCGGGAACCGAGGGCGAACGCGATCACGACGATCACGACTCCTGCCACCACCACAACCGAGGCCAGTGACGTGCGGGCCTCGTCCTCAGCGGCGATGACATCGCCCTGGATCTCGCGGAACCGGGATTCGATGTCGTCGCGCGTGATTCGTGGATTGTTCTGTGGGCTCATCGGGTCTCACCGTTTTCGTGGTGGTGGCTCTCACGACTGATCCGGGATACAACGAGCGCGATTACCGCGGAAAGGATTACGAGTGCGACAACATACGGGACCCAAGACCAGAACCCGGAGAAGACGTCACCGGTCATTGACTGCATCGCTCGCATGATGCTCAGAGTGAGCATGAACACACCAAGGGTGATCATCGACATGCCAGCGAAGCCGAAACCGAGATACCTGCCTAGGGTGCGCAGAGGATCGATGGTCTCCTGTTTCGTGTAGGAGACCAAAAGTCGCCAAAGGTCACGAACCGTGTCCTGTATGGAACTGAAGGATGGCAGCATTTGAGACCTCGTCGATTCCAGCGGAAGCTGGAAGCAGAGGAACTCTACCAATCGCCGGCTTGCGAACCCATCGCAAGCTCAGCGCCGAAGAGCACCCGTTGATCGAGGAGGCGGCTCTCGAGCAGATCCAGACGAGCAATCGGATCCGGGGCGCAGAGCAAGTCGTAGCGGTCAGACTCCCCGAGCGGGCTGGTGGCGACGAGCTGAGCAACTGCGTCCTGTGGTGCCGAATCCAACTCGAACGCACCGGTAATGGGGCTGTAACCGAGGGCATGGGCCATTCGAGATACTTCGGAACGTAGGTGCTCGATGTGCTGGCACCGAAGCATCGAGGGCAACAGAGCCGGGTCGTCGGGCCACAGCTCGATCTCCGCGATCGGGAACGGGTTGTCGTCGAGCCAGCGCAGCACCCTGAATCGCTCGGTCCCGCGCGCGAGTACTGCCCACCGACCGTCGGCGTGCTCAACCGCTTGTTCGATAGCTGCGAGTACTCCGACCCCGGTGCGGAGCTCTCCCCCGCCGACCTCATGTCCCTGAGCTATCAGGGTGACTCCGAAAAGTGAGTCATTGGTGAGACATTCTCGGATGAGTGAGCGGTATCGGTTCTCGAAGATGTGCAGTGGAAGCAATCCGCGCGGGAGCAGCACGGATCCAAGCGGGAACATCGGAACCCCGGGCATCATGGGAGCGGAAGCGGCCCGAGTGAGGAGAGCGGCGGACCGTCGCCGAACGTGACCAGCCGCTCGGCAAAGCCGTCCGTCACTCCGGTACCTCGCGGGTCAACCCCGTTCTCGATCATCGAGAAGATGATCGTTATCCCTGCCTTTGCTTCTGCGAAGCCGACAAGAGCATTGACGTTGTTCAGTGTTCCTGTCTTGGCGCGGACCTTCCCTGCAGCCGACGTGTTGAGCATCCGCTTCCTCAACGTACCTGTGCGCCCGGCGATCGCCAGACCGCTGATGATCGGACTGTCACTGGGAAGTCTCGAGAGTGCATCGACCAGAAGTGGGCAAGTCAGCCGATTAGCGGGGTCGAGACCGGAACCGTCGACGATGGTGGAGCCGGCGAGGGGCAATCCAAGACGTTCGATCACTGACCTGATCGCCTCGACGCCTGCAACAGACGTTGGTTGACCGGACTCTTTCAGACCGATCTCGCGGGCAAGAAGTTCGGCCGTGGTGTTGTCGGAATCGGTCATCATCTCTCCGACGATCTCACGAATCGAGGCGGAGTCGAGTCCTGCAATCTCCTTGGTTTCAGTGGGAGCGGTCGCTGCACCAGCGGAACCGATCACCTGGACGCCTCGCTGGCCCAACAGCGTCTTCAGTGTGGCCGCAGCAAGTGCTGGCGGGTCGCCGGCCCGCCTCTCCGGGTTGGGCCGATCAGGCTGGTCGACAAAGCCGGTCTGCCCGTCGTTCACCATCAACGCGGACAGCGGGCCGACGACTCCACCAATCTGGTAGCGGGTAGGCCAGGTCGGGAGCCAACGGGTGCGATCGTGACGTGAGTCGTCGCCGAAGATATTTCCGCGGATCTCACGAACACCTGACGAGGCAACCGCGTCAGCGAGCCTTGCGAAGTCCGTGGTCAGTTGATCAGGGTTATCGAGGCTCTGGCGATACCCAGCGGTCACGAGCAGAGGATCCCCACCGCCGACGACGTAAACATCGCCCGAAACCACGCCATCGTTGGTGGGAGCGGCGGAAACGACAGTGGTGCGAAGCCTGGTATCCGGACCGAGCACCTCCAACGCGACGGTCGCAGTGAGAACCTTGATTGTGGAAGCCGGCGCTAGCGATTCAGCGGTGTTGCGCGCATAGATCAGCCGACCATTCTCCGTGATGAGTGAACATGTGGTTCCGGCGACCTTGTCGAGGTACGAACTGATCGCCGGTATGAACTTGGGGTCAGCCACTGCACCGAACATGACGTTCGGGATCCTACGGACCGATAGCACCGGAGTTTGGAGCTCGCCCGTAGTGTCATCCGAAGCATCTGCGGCTGTGATCGTCAGGGGTACGACGCCGAGCGCCGCGCACGCAGCCATCGCGAGAACAGCGACAGAGCGCAGTGCTCTTCGTCGCTCGGTCACGAATCGAAAGCCGGGAGCCCGCGTCGGTCCCGCCAGGTATGGAGGCGATTGAGTCGATCGAGAGCTACAACAGCACGATCTGCCGAGGGGTAACAGAACCTCCCAGCGTCACGCATCGCGGCAACTGCGGCATTGTCGGGATCGGCGATTGCGAGCTCGGTAGCGACGAGCACCGGCTTCCCGAACTCCATCGAGAGCTCGGTTGCAGTTTCGACGTAGCGACGATCTTGTCGATCGTGGAAAGCGACGATCCGCTCAAGTCCGTGGTCCGGATAGAACGGCCCACGACGCTCAAGTGCGCCCTGGTTTGACTGGATGCCGACACCGAGCATGATCACGGCGTCGATTCCCGGATGTCCGACCACGGCACGCAGCACCTCCGGCACCGTGTCCTTCGTCTCTCCGCCGGCCATATCGATTGGGTTATTACGACTCCATCGGGGCGGGAGCAACGTATCAAGATGATCACGAAGATCTTCGGGAAGTGGGAGGAGCTCGAGCGAGGTCTGACTGAGGGCATCGGCGGTAACCACGCCCCAGCCTCCCACCGTTGTGACGACAGCAGTCCGCGGCCCTCTTGGCAACGGCTGACTCACGATCGTGGCCGCGCAGTCGAAGGCTTCGGTGAGCGTGGACGCCCGCACAATGCCGAATTGCGCACACATGCCATCGAAAACCTTGTCGTCAGTTGCGAGTGACCCGGTGTGGCTGGCGGCCGCCTGAGCTCCCGAAGCAGTGGTTCCACCCTTCAAGACCACGACCGGCATTCGTCTGGCGACTGCGCCGATGCGCTCGGCGAACTCCCGCCCGTCGGGGATTCCCTCGACGTAGAGAAGCCCGACCGCCGTGTGTGGATCGTCGGCAAAGAACTCAAGGGCATCGAGCACGCCAACCTGCGCGGCATTACCGACCGAAACCGCTCGACTCACTCCGACCCCTGATTGGCGCGACAGATTCATGAACGAGGACACGAAGTTCCCCGACTGACTGGCGATTCCGATCTTCCCGGCCGGCGGATACGGAGCCACGATCTGCGCGCACAGCGATGACGGGGTGGAAACCAATCCTTGACCATTCGTCACGACGATGAGGAGATCATGTTCTTCGGCAAGTGCGACGAGTTCATCCTGGCGCTTCTGACCCTCTGCATCACTCTCGCCGTAGCCCGCGGAAGCTATGAACGCCGCGCGCACCCCCTTGCTGGCGGCGTCCTTGAGAAGCTCGCTGTTCGTCGCGGCCGGGGTACATACGAACATCAGATCTGCGGCACCGTCGGGAACCTCGGAGATGGATCGAAGGGTCGGCCGCCCGAGGACCTCGGAGCCTTCACGGTTTGTCGCGAAGATGTTTCCCTCGTAGCCACAGGTGATGATGTTGTGCAGCACAACGAAGCCGAACTTGCCGGGGTGCGTCGATGCTCCGGCGACAATGATGCCCTTCGGGTCGAAGAGCGCTGAGAACTGCTCGCTTCGATTGCTCATCGCTGTGTCCTCTCGACGAGGGCATCAACGGCGATGGGCATACCGTCGACGATCATCAGCGGGTTGAGGTCGATCGATGCGATGGACTCTGTGCTGGTGATGGCTTCGGAGAGTCCAACGAGGACGGCACAGAGCGCCGCTCGGTTCACCTCCGGTTCGCCACGGAATTCACCGATGAGCGTCTGACTCGCAAGCGACTCGATCATCTCATGGGCGTCGACGACTGTCAGAGGGGCGAGTCGGACTACGACGTCGGATATCGCCTCGGCGAGGATTCCGCCGACGCCGAGCAGAACTGTGGGCCCGAACTGAGGGTCACGCACAGCCCCGGCAATGAGCTCGCGAGACGCAGAAACCATCGGTGCAACGAGAACCTGAACCGTCCCATCCTCGGGAGTCGCCGCGGCAAGCAGTTCCTCACCGGCGCGCATGACATCAGTGCTCGTTCGGAGTCCGAGTTTGACAAGACCTCGCTCGGTCTTGTGAGCGATCGCATCTCCACAGAGCTTTGCGACCACAGGGAAACCGACAGCCTCGGCCGCTTCTACGGCTTGCTGCGGCGTGTTGACGAGACGTTCCGGGAGAAACGGAAGTCCGAAAGGTTCGAGGAACAGCTTGGACTGGGCCTCGGAAAGCGTGGTCGTCACAGTTGAAGAGCCGCCCTGAAGAGAGATCGGAGGTGTTCGAGTCGGTCAACGAGTGCTCTGTCGGTGAGCGGATCGCGATCGAGGAGTCCTTCGATGAACGGAAGATCGGAAAAATAGCTGAGGAGCGCTCCGTACCCAGTGAGCAGAAGCTGCTCCGCATCGAATCGGCGGAAGTGTCCAGCTTCCATCTCCGACTCGAAGTAGTTCACGGCTCTCTCGAACAGGGGCCGGAGAGAAACCCCGAGATCAATTCCGAGACGTTGCCCCCCGTCCAGAGCTTCCCTTCGAACGATGCGGACGAACTCGGGGTTCTCCTTGAAGAAGTCGAAACCGGCGGTCAGGACGTGGTCAACCTTCCCCCATCCCTCCATCGGGTCGAAGGTTGCCGCGTCCACTCGTTCAATCCAACGCACGAGGGCTAGCTCGAAGACCTCGCGGTAGATCGCATCCTTGCTGGGAAAGTGATGCAGCACGCTGGATCTGCGAATGCCAACAGCTTCGGCAATGTCATTGAGCGAAGTACCGTCGAAACCACTGGCAGCGAAGCATCGCTCCGCCTCATTGAGAATGGCTTCACGTGTGGGCGTCCCCGCTTCACTCACAGCCATGTCGCAAGGGTACCGGTCAGAGCATGGCCAGACGGTGGACTCCCGCTACTTTGCAGGGATGGACATCATCTCCGCTCTCTTCATCGAGAACATCGAACTCCGCCAGGTCGAGGGGCCCTCGACCCGTATTGATCTGACAGGGGTCCAGTTCTCGATGGTTTCGCCGCAACCGGTACCCCACACAATCGAGCCGCATCTCTGCATCATCGTGCACTGCCCGGTCGGGGCGAAGGGAGATGGCGCTCTTGAAGTTGTGTACTACCGCGACGAGGAGCAGATCGCTCGCAATGTTCAACCACTGCAGGTCGAGCCCGGCAAATTCAACTATCGGCTGGTTCGAGCTGACCTCACATTCGAGGAGTACGGGTCCATCGAGGCGCGCTGCCGGATCGACCTGGGTCCGGTCACTGTCGTTCCGTTCACCCTGCTGCCGCCCGTCGGCTGAATCCATCCAGACCAGTTCCCCGGGATCAAATTCCGGTTCAGAGCAGCGCGTGAGCATCATCGGCCACCACTAAGGTTCGGCCCGTGACCGACAGAGATCTCCAAGCGCGAACCATCAACGTCATACGAGGCTTCTCGATGGATGCCCCGCAGAGAGCCAATTCGGGTCATCCCGGAACGGCGATGGCCCTGGCACCCCTGGCGTACACGCTTTTCACCCGCATCATGAAGTACGACGCTTCGGCTCCTTCATGGCCTGACCGAGATCGCTTCGTCCTGAGCGGTGGGCACGCATCGATTCTTCAATATGCGATGCTCCATCTCACGGGGTTCGGGCTCGAGCTTTCCGATTTGCAGGATTTCCGCCAGTGGGGCTCGCTCACCCCTGGCCATCCCGAGGTTCACCACACACCCGGAGTCGAGGTCACCACTGGTCCTCTCGGTCAGGGTTTCGCAAACGCTGTTGGGATGGCCCTTGCCGAGCATTCCCTCAGAGCGACATTCGGCAGTGAGCTGTTCGACCATCGCACGTTCGTGATCTGCGGGGATGGCGATCTCGAGGAAGGTCTCAGCCATGAGGCAGCCTCGTTGGCCGGTCATCTCGGCCTCGGCAAGCTCGTCGCTATCTATGACGACAACCACATCTCGATCGATGGCCCGACGGAGCTCGCACTTTCCGACGATGCCGCAGCCAGATTCCGTTCCTATGGCTGGAACGTTGTCGAAGCTGGTGAGATCGCCGAGGACGTCGATGCGCTTGAAGCAGCGATCCGGTCGGCAATGGTGGTTGAGGATCGTCCGTCGCTCCTTATTCTCCGGAGCCATATCGGCTATCCGTCTCCGAGCTACACCGACACGGCACACGCCCACGGCAACCCGCTCGGCGCTGAGGAGATCACTGCCACGAAGGCGCTTCTCGGTATGCCTGACGAACCGTTCTGGGAACCCGCTGAGGTCGTCGATCACATGCGAGTCGCCGGAGAGCGGGGAGCATCGGAGCGGCTGGATTGGGAAACGCGTCGGGCCAACTCATCCGAGAACCGCGCTGCGCTCGACGCAGCCCTTGCCGGTGGAGGCCTGGCGGGATGGCAGGAAGCTCTCCCCCGGTTCGAGGTCGGACAGAACATCGCCACTCGGAACGCCGGCAAGAAGATCCTGAACGCGTTGCTTCCGTTCGTGCCCTCGCTCATCGGAGGCGGAGCGGACCTCACCGGTAACTGCGGCGTCGAGATCGATGGAGCAGATCCATTTTCGACATCAGATCGGCTCTCTCGTCAGATTCATTACGGAATCCGGGAACACGCGATGGGATCAGTGATGAACGGAATGGCTGCCCACGGCGGGCTGCTCCCCTTCGGAGGCACCTTCTTCATCTTCTCGGACTACATGCGCCCGGCCGTTCGACTCGCAGCTCTGAGCGACCTGCACGTGATCTACTCATGGACCCACGATTCCGTAGGCGTGGGCGAGGACGGTCCTACACATCAACCCATCGAGCACCTGGCTTCCTTGCGAGCGATGCCAAAACTCAGAGTGATCCGTCCGGCCGATGCCAACGAAACGGTCGACGCATGGCGTATCGCCATCGAGCGAAGCGGGCCCACCGCACTCATTCTGAGCCGGCAGAACCTTCCCGTTCTCGAGGGCACTGCTGGCCACGATGGCGTCGATCGAGGTGCCTACATCCTCCGGGGAACAGACGCGGATCCAGATGTCGTTCTGATCGGAACCGGTTCAGAGGTCCAGTTGTGCGTGCAGGCGGCTGAGGAACTGGCCGATAGCGGTGTTAGTGCCCGGGTCGTCTCGATGCCCAGTTGGGAACTCTTCCTCGAGCAGGACGACGAGTATCAACTGTCGGTGCTCGGAGAGGAAGTCCCTCGGGTCTCGGTCGAGGCAGGTTCGACGTTCGGATGGTCGCTGTGGGCCGAGGCCAATGTCGGCATCGATCATTTCGGCGCCAGCGCACCGGGCGGAGAGCTCATGGAGAAGTTCGGGATGAACGTCGCCAATGTGATCGAACACGTCCGAGCCGTTCTCGCAGATTGATCAAACAGAACAACGGAGCATCAAATGAGCCGACTCACTGACCTGCACACGACCTACGACCAGAGCCCATGGCTCGACAACGTCAGGCGCGACTGGATTCACAACGGCGAGATGCTGGCATGGCGCGAACGCGGCGTTCGCGGCGTCACGTCGAATCCCACGATCTTCCAGAAAGCGATCTCAGGCGGCGACGATTACGACGAACAGTTCACCTCCCTGCTGGCCGCGGGGAAGAGCATTACCGAGTGTTATTGGGAGATGGTCGTCGCTGATATCAGCGACACGCTCTCAATCTTTCGACCTGTTTTCGACGCCAGCGCCGGAGTTGACGGATACGTCTCCGTTGAGGTCTCCCCGCTCCTCGCTCGGAATACTGAAGGCACCATTGCTGCTGCCCGTCACCTTGATGAGCTCATCGATGCGCCGAATCTGTACATCAAGATCCCGGGTACGGCCGAGGGTCTTCCCGCCATCCAACAGGTGATCGCCGAGGGTCGCAGTGTGAACGTCACCCTGTTGTTCTCGCTCGAGCGATACAGGGATGTCATGGAGGCCTACATCAGCGGACTCGAACTATGCGACGGAGACCTCTCGACCGTTTCCTCGGTCGCATCGTTCTTCATCAGTCGGGTTGATTCAGAAGCCGATTCGCGACTCGAGAATCTGGGGACACCGGAGGCTCTCGCTCTGCGTGGTCGGGTCGCACTGGCAAACGCGCAACTCGCCTACGAGGCCTTCCTCGAAACGTTCTCCGGTCCTCGTTGGGAGGCACTTGCTGCTCGCGGTGCACGGGTGCAACGTCCACTCTGGGCTTCTACCTCCACGAAGAACTCCGAGTACCCGGACACGCTGTATGTCGACATGCTCATCGGCCCGAATACTGTGAACACCATTCCAGACAAGACCCTCAACGATTTCGACGACCATGGCACGCTCGCCCGAACGCTCGACGCAGACTTCGCCGGAGCGCACGCAGTCATCAACTCGCTCGCTGATCTCGGGATCGATCTGGGTGACATCACCGCAAAACTCGAGACCGAGGGCGTTGCTTCGTTTTCCGCATCGTTCGACGATCTACTCGAAACGCTGAAGGCCAAGGCAGCCTCGCTGCGATGATCACCCCGACATGATCGGAGAATTGCTGGTCGTCGACGACGTCGCCGGCGAGTTCAGCGATGCGGTGATCAACTATTTCGGTTCGGACCCGCAACCGATGGTGCTGACGCTGTCCGGAGGGGCGACGGCGAGGCGATGCTACGAGGATCTCGCATCGCGCACCGCTCCTGAGTTCTGGTCGCGACTGGACGTCGTATGGGGCGACGAGCGTTGCGTACCACTCGACGATGAGGATTCGAACTACGCGCTCGCTGCGAACGCTTTCGGTGCCCTACTGGACGACGCCCGCTCGGTGCATCCAATGCGATGCGCAGAGGGAGCCGACCGCTACGGCCGCCTCTTCAATGAACTCGGTGGGCCTGGTCTGGTTCACCTGGGGCTCGGTCCCGACGGCCACACGGCATCGCTCTTTCCCGGGGCAAACGCCCTGACGGCGACAGCAGATGTCGTGCTGAACAACGACCCACTCGGCCAGCATCAGCACCAACGGATGACCATGACCTTCCC
>WLCQ01000038.1 GCA_009705225.1 Actinomycetota bacterium
GTGGTGGCCAGTGTCGACCCGTCGGTCCCGAGAAGGTTCACCGTGACAGGAACCTTGGGTGCCCCGGCGGGAAAGGCCACAGTGCCGGTGACTGAGGACGACAGAGCCGCGAACCACAAGCGGTATGAAGGAGAAGAGCTGTCGACGCTGCTGAAGGCGAAGGTGAGTGACGAGATCGCAACGGTCGGGCGGAACGAGGCTGATGCTCCATCTGAGTCCTCATCTGCGGGATCGGAAACGGTCCCTGTGGCGGGGTTCCACGTGGGAACCGCATAGGGCGCATCGACACCGTCGCAGTTGTCCGGTTTCGGTGCGGCGACATCGCAGAAATTGAAGGTGGTGCCAGCGAGCTGGGCGCCCGTCACCGCAGACCCATCGGCCGTGGTGCCGGTGATGATGACCTGGTCGACGTCGATGTCAGCGACGGCGAAGCCCAAGGTGTTGGCCGGAACCGGTGTTGCAAAGGTGATGGTCGTGGTGGCAGTGGTGTCCTCATCGACCCGAGTCTTGAGGAGCTGGGTGGTCGTCGAGGGGCCGGACGCGCCGAAGACCGCGCCGAAGGGGGTGTCGGCGGTGAGCCAGTCACCGGAGTCGTCGGAGGTGAGCAGTTCGGCATCCTCGCCGTCATCGTTGGTTTTGTCGATGGTGTAGGAGGCATCGGGCATTCCGATAACACCGAAGTCAATGGTGCCCGAGTGGTTCTGGGCGGCGGTGTCCTCGGGCGTGAGGGTCCAAGCGGGGTACACGCCTACGGGGGCGGCTGGTGCTGCGCCGACGGGCGAGCCCGCAAGGACGGTCGCCAGGACAAGCACGGGGATGGAGAGGGGAAGGAGTCGATTCCGGAGACGATTCATGGGGCCGGAGTCTAGGGAATTTCTAAACTCTGGGTGGAATCGTCTGGTCGAGCCTTCACCGTCGACGGGATCGCTCGCCGCTGCTTACGGCGTCTGGAGCAGTTCAATGAGCCGCGCCCTCACCCGTGGGTTGGGCTCAATTCTGATGTGTCCGCTGTCACCGAAGATGGCTTTGTCGTCGATGAACTGGGTGCAGCGATGCTCGGGACAGACTGCATCGTCGACGTTCCATATCTCGACACCGGTTGCCGCGACGACGGATGCTTCGATCCTGCGGACGTGCCCGAATTCCGCTGTGGACCGAGGGTCGAAGCTGGGGAACCCGCAATGTTCGAGATCGATGACCGCCGCGAGTGCCGAGCAGTTCCCCGGATTCCACTGCTCTTGAGTCCAATATGGCTTTGGGACCTCGTTGATGAGCACGGTCCTTGCCCCGGTGGCGATGACGGCATTGATGTACGGGCTCGTCTGCGCCGCGAGTTTGGCTTCTCCGCCGTCCGGCTCGGCCCGAAAGCCGTACTTGATGAGGAACCACGATGGGGCGAAGCCGATGATCACGATGTCGCGCGGGTGCGCTCGGAGCTCGTTGAGGGTGTCTCGTCGATACCAATCGCATGGAACTGCGCCACTATTTCTGCCTTCGTCAAGTAACGGGCAGCCGTTGAACCCGGCGAACTCGATGCGTGCGTCGAGGTCTTCGGCCAAGCTCGCGAAAGTCTCACCGAATTGGACGGCGTTGGAGTCACCGATGAGGGCGATGGTGGTGGCGCCGTCAGGGTTGACGATGCACGTGTCGGCTGTGTTCGGGCCGAGCGCAACACCCTGGCCACATGGGGCTCGCTGCAGTTTCTCCAGATCTTTCGCGTTGTCACGGGCGCGTGCGGCGGTGGGGTTTGTGTTGGTTTGGTTGGTGATGGGTTGTGAGAGTGCGATGGCGAGGAATGGCAGGGTGATGCATGCGGTGGCGAGGATCATTGATGAGCGGGTTGTGTGTGTTTTGGTGATGCGGGGGACGAGGCGGCGTTCGAGGAGTTGTCTTGAGAGGATGGCGGGGACCAGTGAGATGGTGGCGGCGATGATGAGTGGGGTGGGACCGGTGTTTGTCCAGAACGCTCCGGCGAACACGATGAGTGGCCAGTGCCAGAGGTACCAGCCGTAGGAGTTGTCGCCGAGAAACACCATGGGCCGTATCAGGCGTGGGGTGGGTGCGGCGGCGAGGATGGCGAGGGCGGTGGCGGCGACGGGAAGGATTGCCCGGTAGCCGGGGAAGTTCGTTGATTCGGTGTAGATGAGTGCTGATGCGAAGATGCCGGTGTAGCCGATGATGCCGACAGTGATGCGGGTTGCTGGTCGCTTCGCTGCCCATCGGGCTGGGAGTAGGACCAGGCCGAGGCCGAAGCAGAATTCCCAGGCTCGGGTGAATGGTGAGTAGTACGCAAAGCTCAGCGCCCGTCCGCCCAGCAGGCTCACGCGCCATGACAGCAGGACACATGCGAATAGCGAGATGAGCGTGATGGTGGCGACGAGGATGCGTGCGGTGGTGATCGGGGAGATTCGGGTGCGACGAATCGTGAATCGCCAGACCAGCAGCAGCAGGGCTGGGATAGCGAGGTAGAACTGTTCTTCGACGGCGAGTGACCAGGTGTGTAGCAGTGGGTTGAGTGTCGACGAGGTTGCGAAGTAGCCGCCGATGTCGTGGGCGTAGAGGTAGAAGTTCGCGGAGAACAACGCAGACGCAGCGGCGGTGGCGTTGGTGACATTGCCGGCGCTGAGTGGAGCGAGGATCGGTGCGAGTAGGACCACCACGATGAGCATCAAGGCGAGTGCGGGAAGGATGCGACGGAATCGTCGGGCGTAGAACTCGCGGAATGAGAGTCGGTTTGTGGTGGTGAGCTCGTGGATGATGAGTCGTCCGATGACGAAACCAGAGATCACGAAGAACACGTCGACGCCGACGTACCCGCCGGGGAACACGACATCGGCATGGAACAACACGACGAGCAGCACCGCGAGACCACGTAATACCTGAATATCGGATCGATGACCCGTGAGCGGCGCCAATGATTCGGTTTCCATAACGCTCCGAGGGAAGTGGTGTCGATGCCCTCGGGTTCCAGAGCCGGGGACCGCTGCGGGTGCCCCGACTCTAGAACGACCGCGGTGTTGCTACATCTTGCGGTAAAGCGTGGAAGTTCCCGAGCCGAAGTCCTGACCGAAGTTCTCCTGGGCGCCGTTCATGGTTGTGATCCAGTTCTCATCGGCACTGGAGGCCGTCCAGGCTGCGTCGAACTCGCCCATGCTCTCGAAGCCGCTCAGCCAACCGAGCGCACCGAACGGACCGGTCACCGCGCGACCAAAGGTTGCGTCGGTTCCGGTCGCTTGCTTCCAGGCCTGACAGGTTTCGATACCGGACACCGTTGCTTCGACGACACGCGAGGGGCCGGAGGTGGGCGGGGAAGCCATTGCCGATTCGCCGTGGGCAACCTGTGCGGATCGGTCAGCGACTCCCGGCGCCGGTCGCATACATATAGAGGTCAGGGAGGAAGCTCGCCAGGTGTGTCATCTCGGTCCAACAGTGGTCGAGCAGTGGTGCGGCGATGAACTCGGGTGTACCGGCCGGGAGGATGAAGCGGCTTCGCATCTCGCAGCCATCGGCTGTGTGGCGGACCGCGTGGATGAGTCGGCTCAGCTCATGGCCGTAATCGCTGTCGGTTGCGACGGCGCACACCACCGTTCCGTATCCCGCTTCGGTGAGCGCAGCCTCGTCGAGTCCGATCTCTGACGGATCGTGGAAGGTGATCGCGAGTCGCGACGGAATGGGTCCGAGATATTCGTCAACCCATGAGGTGTTTCCCACATAGCGCTCGCGGTCGGTGAGTCCGGGCACATCGGAGAGGTCGTAGCGGGGTTGCGTGAAGTAGTGGGCCTGGGGGTGCCACAGCTTGTAACGCTCGGTGCGTGCGATATGCCAGCCGAACCACCAATCGATCATCTCCGGTGTGGTGTCGGGCCATTGGGTGAGCGTGGCAACGCTGAGCTCACCGTTCGGTGTGAGAGCGATACCTGTCTCGAGTGGCAGATACCCAGGGGAAAGCAGATCGGTGATGTTGCTGAGGTCGAGCCCGACGATGTCGGTGCGAACCCCGGCGGCGATCGCGTTGATGCACTCCGACGGAAGTGCGGGAACTTCCCATTGGAAGAACCGGTCGCTGATCTCGTCGGCTTCGTCGCGCCAGATGCCGAGATGGGTGAGTCGTGCCGGGTCGAGTTTCGTCTCGAGGTGCGCACGCGGATCGAAAGGAGCGTTGACGTCCGCAGCGGTGCGATCGATCAGCACGGTGGTGAGATCGCGACCTACGGTGATCCTCCCGCTGTACCCGCCGCCTCGAAGATCATCGACGAATGCTGCCTCGCCCGCTTCGTCCATGGGTGGTGGGATGAGGTGGGTGAGCATGATGTGGGGAACCTGCGCGCGCTCTGCGAGTCCGCCGAGGGTCGCGCTGTCGGCGTGATAGGAGAAGATGCGTTCGAGATCGGTTCCCGCCACGAGCGGACGCATGGCTGTCGCCCGACATGCCTCATGCACGAGCAGATCACAGCCGACACTGAACGACTCGACCTCATCGCACACGACGGTGTCGCCCGAGATGACGACAACACCAGTGGGGGTGGTTATGCGATACGCGACCGCGTCGGTGACGGGTTCATGGTGCACGGCGATCGCCTCGACCGCCACCTCTCCATCATCAGACCGCCACACCGTTGTCGCCGTCGGTGTGGCCGCGAAGGTGCGCAGATCGATCTCGGGCTCGTCGTGGAGGACCGCCAGACGGGTCTCGATGTCGTCGACGAAGTTGTCGAACATATGTCGTGCGAAGTCCGCCGCTGTGCCCTCGGGGGTGACGATCGTGAGTGGTCCGGCCGCTGGGTGCAGGGTCTTCTGGATCCAGCGGGTCATGGCCACATCGGCGAGGTCCACGAGGTGATCGCTGTGCACGTGCGTGATGAGCAACGCGGTGAGCGCACACGGTTCGACCCCCGCCTCGGCGAGGCGGATGACGGTCCCGCGGCCCGCATCGAATTGCAGGGCGATGTCGCCGTACCGCACGAGAGTTCCGGCTCCGGCCCGTCCGGGACAGGGATGAGGGACCCCGGTACCGGTGAGCGTGACGATCGTGGGATGGGTCATGGGAACTCCGGGGGCGAGGGGTCTGGCGGCGGTCACGGCAAAACTAGAATTATCGTTCTAGTACGCCAACGGCTCGGCGAACATGAAAAGCTTCGGATATGCGACATCCGCAGCAGCAGCGAAGCATCGAGTCCACGACCCGCATGCTCGACGCTGCCGAGGAACTGCTGGCCGAGGGCGGGCCCGATGCCCTCACCGTCGGCGCCGTGGTTGCCCGGGCGGACAGTTCGGTGGGCGCCTTCTACGCCCGATTCGGCGACCGGTTGGGCCTGTTGCTTGCTGTACAGGACCGTTTCCTCGACCGCCTCGAGGCCGCAGCGATCGCCCAGGCGAGCACGCTGGTCGCGGTCGACGACCTGCGCGATGTTCTTGAACAGTTGGTTGCCGCGTTCCTCGATGTGTTCCGGGCGAATCGCAATGCGTTCAACGCGATCCTCGTGCAGAACCTGTCGGTCCGGTCGTTCCGCGTTCGGGGAGCCCAGGCCAGTCAGCAGGGTGCACGTGCGTTCGCGGCGATCCTCGATGCGTGCGGAGCCCAGGTGACTCATCCCGACCCAGCAGTGGCGGCGGACTTCACATTCCGCACGTTGTTTGCACTGGCCACGCACATCGTGATGATGGACGAGGGTGAGGTAACAGGAGCGGTGCTCGACCCACATCAGTGGATTGAGCAGACCACCGAGATGCTGCACCTCTACCTCGGCGCCGATCGCAATGGGTGACGAACCTCTGGTCAGTGTCCTCGTGGCGAGTTTCAATCACGAACGATTCATCGAGCAGGCTCTCGATTCTGTCGTCAGCCAGAGCCACCGCAACTTGGAACTCATCGTGGTCGACGATTGTTCGACAGATGGGTCAGTTGACCGGATCCGACGATGGATCGAGCGCACGGGCCAGCCAACCGTTCTCATCGTCAATGAGAAGAACCAGGGCATCTGTGCTGTTCTCAATCAACTGTTCGCTCGATCGTCCGGACAGTTCTGTGTTCTTCTCGATTCCGACGACTGGATGGAGCCGAATCGGATTGAGCATCACATCAAGCATTTTGAATTGCTCGACTCGAACGTGGCGTTGGTGTTCGGCGATGCCTCGGTTCGGCACGAGGATGGTCGACCGGTCGGTGAGTCGTTTCTTGGTCAGACGCTTGGCGATGAAGCGATCCCGAATGGGGAGGCGATGTTCGACCGACTCCTCGCCGGAAACTTCATCCCCACATCGGCGGTCACAGTGCGACGATCAGCGATCATTGACGTCGGGGGGTATGACGAATCGCTGGCCTTCGACGACTACGACATGTGGCTTCGCCTGAGTCATCGTTTCAAGTTCTCCTACTGCGAAGGAGTCGTCGCCAATTATCGAGTGGTGTCGTCGAGCATGGTGCACTCGACGACATGGAAGCCGTTGATGGACAGAAGCATGATCGCCATCCTCCAGCAGTGGGCAGCGGTCGATGATGTGCGGGCAGTACCTTCGCGCCGACTCGCTGTCGCCGACCACCTCCGTTGGGCCGCCCGCGCGATTGCGCCGTTCGATGCGTCGTGTGCCCACGGAGCGTTGCGCACTGCCGGCGAGCTTGTGCCGTCGCTGAGGTGGCGAATCATCGATGGGCTGCGAGTGTTCCACCTGCCGGGGGGTTCTCGGCTTGTTGAGCGTCTCAGCGTCTGGGCGCGAGCGCGGCGATCGTCAGCCTCGGTAGCGGCAGCATGAAGGACCACTCTGAGGTTGTGGTCGTCGAACCGCCGACTGAAGCCAATCGCTCGGTCGGTTTCGGTCGATGCATGCTCATCCGTCTGCCCTCGTTCACTGACGAGCGGGGAGTGCTGGCGGTGGTCGAGCGTGAATTCGGCCTCCCCTTCGACGCGAAGCGCTGCTTCATGGTGTTCGGAGTGCCCGAAGGTCAGAGTCGGGGCGGGCACAGTCTCCGGTATTCGAACGAGGTCATGATCGGCGTGAACGGATCCATCACCCTGGATATCGACGACGGCGAAACATGTTGGCGAGTAATGCTTGATGATCCGACCATCTCGGTCCACGTCCCGACCGGCGTCTGGAGCGAGCAGCACACGTTCAGCAGTGATGCCGTCATGATCGTGTTGGCGTCGAATGGCTATGACGCCGACGAGTTCGATTCGGTCCGGCCGGTGACGCTCTGATGGATGACTCGGTGGTGCCATTCGCGGATCTCGCTGCGCTGCATCACCCGTTGCGATTCGAGCTCCTCGCTGCGGCGGAACGCGTGATCGACCGCGGATGGTTCGTGCTGGGGGACGAGGTCGCGACGTTCGAAGCGCAATGGGCCTCAGCGTGTGGTTCGAGTTTCGCGGTTGGCGTCGGGACCGGTCTCGATGCGCTCACGCTGTCGCTCGAGGCACTCGGGATCGGTCCCGGGGATGAGGTGCTCGTTCCGTCCAACACCTACATCGCCACCTGGCTCGCCGTTTCCGCGGTGGGCGCGACTCCGGCACCGGTTGAGCCTGATCCGATCACGCACTTGATGACACCGACTGCAGCGGAAGCAGCAATCGGATCGAGGACTGCGGCGATTCTCCCGGTGCATCTCTACGGTCGACCCGTGGATGTCGATGGTTTTGAGGAACTCGCGACTCGGCATGGGTTGGCGCTGGTGTTCGACGCTGCGCAGGCCCACGGCGCCACGTTCGATGATCGACCGCTCGGTGGTCGGGGAGATGCAACGGCATGGAGCTTCTATCCCACGAAGAATCTCGGTGCGCTCGGTGACGGCGGTGCGGTGACCACGGACAATCCGGTGCTGGCAAAGGCGGTGGGTCAATTGCGAGATTACGGACGTGAGGGCCGCCATCAGTTCGCGAGGCGAGGACACAATTCTCGTCTGGACGAACTTCAGGCCGCGTTCCTCAGCATCAAGCTCCAACATCTCGATCTCTGGGTCGGACGCCGGCGCGAAATCGCTGCCCGCTACTGCGAGGAACTGGGCGGTGGTGGCGAGCTCACGTTGCCAGCGATGGACCTCCACGCGTCAAGTGCTTGGCATCTCTTTGTGGTCCGTTCCCGCCGTCGCGATCAGCACAGATCCGCGCTCGCCGAATGCGGGATCGCGACTGATCTGCATTACCCGATCCCACCGCATCGGCAACCGGCCTACGCCGACCTCGCGCCGAGTTTCGGTCCACTTCCCATCGCCGATCGACTGGCCGATGAGGTCCTCAGCCTTCCTATGCATCCGATGCTCGATGACGACGCCGTCTCACGTGTCATCGATGCAGTTCGATCCTCGATGTGACCGCTCGCCCTTCGCGGTTGTGGTTGCCGATGTTCGATCCAGTGCGCATCAGCACTTTTCGGCGAAGGTTGATGTTCCGATCGTTCTGATGTTTCGGTAGGCGGGCTCGATGACCCGCTCGACCGCGATGCGGAAATGGCCGTCGTGGTTCGGCTCGTAGTCCCGAGGTGCCGAATTGTGCAGCACGAGGGTCCCGCCGGTCTTCAACCAGGGCTCCCAGAGATCGAAGGCGGAGCGAACTCCCTCGATGGATTGATCGCCGTCGAGGAAGAGCAGATCGATGGGTTGGTCCCATGCCGCACCGATCGTCTCGGCCGTGCCTTCGTGCACAGTGACGAAACTCGTGAGATCAGCGGTGAGGATCGATTGCATGAACTGCTGCCGCAGTGAGGCCGTGAATCCGGCGGCGACCTCGGAATAGACGCGGGCGGAGAAGTCGTCGCCGGAAGCGTCGAACGGATCGACGCAATGGACCATGCCGCTTCCAGCGAGTTTGCGGGCTCCGGCGAGGAGCACGCTCGCTGATCCGAGGAACGCTCCGATCTCGACGATGAGCGCATCGTCGAGCATGGATCGCGCCGCGAGCGCGAGCGCTTCGGCTTCGGCGCCGCGGGTCCATCCCGGAATCTGCTCGGACAGTTCGAGATACGGGGCGAGCTCGCCGAGTCGGATCCGTCGGGTACGGAGCTGCAGGCCCTGACGAAGGCGGCGAGTGGGGTTCATCAAGAAAAGCTATGGCACCGAATGTCGATGCACGGCCTCTCGACCAAGAAATATCTGCTGATTCCATCCGCGACCGAGGCGGATCACGCAAGTGCCGGTAGGTTCGAACTCGCTGCAAGCCCGCAGCCTTGAAAGGCCGGGAATGTGAAGCCTCAAACCATCCTCAAAGCGACCTTGCTATTCGCTGCATTCGCAAGTTTCGTGGCCAGCGTGTCCATCTACTTCGCCGCAGGCGACGACATTCTCGGTCGTCTCAATGGCATCTATGTCGGCGTATGGGTTCCCTCGATCCTCGCCCTCGGCGCATTCCTGCTCACCAGTTCCGATCGGAAGCAAGGATCATGAGCGACACCGCGCTACTCCTCTTCGGCGGTGCCGTCACCCTCGTCGTGTTCATCGGCATCATCGCCTACGGAATGCTCACGTTCGGGCGCTGGTCCAACAGGGACGCGAGCAACTGAAGCTTCGCGGCCGAGTGCTTGGGTAGGGCAATAAAACACAGATCAGGCTTCTAATATTCGTTATAATGCACTAGCCTCGCGATCGGAGGTGAATGAATTGGCGAAGCACGCGATCCCAGTCAGCAGGCCGAGCGCCGATGCTCTGGCCATTCTCGGGCAGCAACTCAGGGAGGCTCGGCAGGAGAACGGATGGACGGTCATTGACACGGCCGGCCGGCTCGGTGTCGACCCTCGCACCGTACGGGCCATCGAACAGGGCTCACCGACCGTCTCGATCGGCACGGTTTTCAATGCAGCATTCCTCCTCGGCGTGAACCTGTTCGGGCTCGATCCGCTCGAACTGGCCGAAGCACGTCGTCGTGGAGAGGCCACGCTCTCGCTTCTTCCCAGCAGGGTGCGCCAGACGAAAAGGGACCGGTTCGATGGCATCGACTTCTGAGCGTCCCCGCAGGGCGTACGTCTGGGTGTGGCTTCCCGAGCAGACCGAGCCCGTACTCGCAGGTGCGCTGGAGCCAAGGAATCGCCAGTCGGCACGTTCTCGATCCGCCCAGGGCAGCGGGCCCTTCGATTTCGCCTACAGCCCTTCCTATCTGGACCGCCCGGACGCAATCAGCCTGTACACGCCCGAACTGCCACTTGAAGGTGGGTGGCAAGAGCCCGGGGAGGAACGATCGATGGCCGGGTGTTTGCGGGACGGGAGCCCGGACTCATGGGGTCAGCGCGTCATCGAAAGCCGACTGTTGGGCGCGAGCGGGCCTGCGACGAGCGACCTGGAGCTCGACGACCTGACGTACTTGTTGGAGTCAGGGTCCAACCGGATCGGTGCGTTGGACTTCCAGTACAGCAACACCAACTACGTCCCTCGGCAGACCAGTGCGACACTCGACGAATTACACAGGGCCGCCCAAGCGCTGGAGGACGGGACCCTTACCGCCGAACTCGCGATCGCTCTTACGGAAGGCACTGCCGTCGGTGGCGCACGACCAAAGGTGATCGTCACCGCCGAGGACGGGCGTGAGTACATCGCGAAACTGTCTCTCTCGACCGACCCGTACCCGATCGTGAAAGCCGAGGCGGCCGGCATGGACCTCGCTCGCCGTGTCGGGATTCCCGTGCCTCACACCGAGATCGTTCGATCGTTGGGCCGTGAGGTCTTACTCGTCGAACGATTCGACCGTCCCGGTAACAAGAGCCGACGAATGATCGTGTCGGCTTTGACCGTGCTCGGGTTCTCTGACTTCCTCGGCGCCCGTTGGTCGAGCTACCCGGAGTTCCTCGACAAACTTCACCAGCTCGCGGCACCGGGCACCGGCAGCCTCGGGCGGGCGCTGCTCGATCGAATCATCTTCAACATCCTCATAGGCAACACCGACGACCACGCTCGCAACCATGCCGTGTTCTGGGACGGCCAACACGTTGAACTCACCCCGGCGTATGACCTGTGCCCACAGCTGCGGATGGGGCGGGAGGTGAACCAGGCGATGGACATCGGCCGTGCACCGTCCTCGTCGGCGCAAGGAACCCGTGCCAGCAACCGCTCGACCATCGTTGCGGCCGCTGCCGACTATGGCGTGACGCCCACGGAGGCCGGCAACATGTTCGACCGTCAGGTCGACATCATCCAAGCGAACTGGGAAGAAGCTGTCGCCGTTGCTGAACTGACACGGCGTGAGGCGGATCTCCTCTTTGGCCGCCAGGTCTTGAACACCTACGCGCTGACGTGAGCATCTCAAAATCGGCGACTCCGAAGGGGTCGAGCAAGCACTCGAAGCGGCCATGAATCGGCGCAACTCCCTGCTGGGCACCTGAATGCTGTTGCTCGACGAAATGCTTCCTCCGTCATTGGCGGCAATGCCCAATGATGCAGGGTGTGACACGGCGGCGATCGTCCACCGGCACCAGCATGATGACTGGCCAGCGCCGGGACAGTTCGAGTTCCTGTGATGAACAACCGAGCGTGCAGCAGACCCCCGTTCTGAGTTGACTCGCGGGACGATTCTCCGTTTAGGCTCATACGCAACGCAGGTCAGGTTCGGAGTACTGGCGAGAACCCCCAGCGATAAGGAAGCACTCATGCGGATCCAACCGAGTAAACCGATGAAGTCCTTGATCCTGGCTGCTGCGGCCCTTGTCCTTGCTGTGCCGTTGATGCCGACCAGTGCATCGGCGTTGACGCAGGCTCGCAGTTGTGACGGCCGTACCGTCACCATTGCGTCGGCCGCGGCGAACATCAATGGCACTGCCGGCGATGACGTCATCCTTGCCACCGGAACTGCGGGCCAGACCATCCGCTCCGGTGGCGGCAACGACGTCATCTGCGCCTCCACCGGCCCCGATCGCATCTTCGCCGGTGACGGCAACGACATCGTGCTCGCCGGTAATGGCAATGACACCGTCGACGCTGGCAACGGCAACGACACCATTGACGCTGGCAACGGCAACGACACCGTCGACGCCGGAATCGGGCGCGACATTGCCGATGGCGGCTTGGGTATCGACTCCATCACCAGCGGTCTGGGTGCCGACACTGTGAGGGGCGGCCTCGGAAACGATCAGATCACCGGCGGCGGCGGGAGCGACATCCTCATGGGCGGCGCAGGCAACGACCGCATCGACGGCGGCACCCAAGCTGACATGTTCGTCGGCGGTGCCGGCAACGACCGCCTCACCGCTGGCACGCCCGGTGACACTTGCGCGAGCGATGCTGCCGACTCCATCACCGGCAACTGCGGCACCGACACCACCGGACCTGAGATCAGCGATGTGGTTCTCCCCAGCGTCGTCAATGCTGGTGAGACCATAGATGTCACCTGGCGAGTCACCGACGCCTCCGGCATCGACACCTTGGGTGTCGGCGTGGACGGTGGCATCGGCCCGAACACCAGAGCGACGCTGACTGGTGACCCCGGCTTCGTCTACTGGAGTGGTTGCTCGATGAGCAGCGTCACACGGATCTCTGGGTCCTCCACTGACGGTGTCTACGAGGCGAGCTGCGCGGTTCCGGCCGCTGCCCCCAACGGCACCTATGCCTTCCAGATCAGCGCCGCCGACATGTTCGGCAACGGCCTGGCGGGCTACTCCCAGTTCTTCGACTTCAAGGTCCAGAACGGCTCGAGCGACTACGACGCCCCCGGTGTCAGCTATGAGACCGGCCTGGTTGATTCGTACCGTGCCGGTGACGACGTCACCTTCACCCTGCGCGGCACCGACGAAACCGGCATCTCCGGCATCGCCGTGTTCGTGGCCCGCGAGGGCTTCGGAACTCCCTACGGAAACCTCGTCGACGACCAAGGATTCGGATGGATCGATGCCAGCGACACTGTCCTCACCTCGGGCACCGCACAGGACGGCATCTACACGGTGAAGATCAAACTGGCCGCCACTGCGATTCCCGGCGACTACCACTTCCTCCTTGGCTACTCCGACACGATCGGCAACCGAGCGTGGGGCGAAACCAGGTACTCCGGCTGGCTTGGCATCAACGTCGTTCCCTGAACCCCAGCACCCTTTGGGCGATTCTGCACATGCGTGAGGGCGAACTTCAGTTCCGGCCCGTATTCCCTTGTAACCCCGAGTGGACGCGAACCACCGCACATCCACTCTCGCCTGAAGACTCACCAGAACGTGGCAAAGAAGGCATAGGCCAGGTCAACCTGTCACCGCGTCGTGCGACAGCCCCCAAGGGCTGATCGGTCGGAAGATGTCGCACCGGGGGCCGAATACCTAGTAGTAGTAGAATATGAAAACTATGCGAATCAGAAACCTGTTCATTGGCCTCGCAGCCATCGTGCTGATGGCGTCGATAGCCCCAGTCGCCACCGCAGCAGGCGCGCCGCCCGATCTCTCCGGCTTCGTCCCGAACTTCACCGAATCGATCCCGTATCTGGGTCAGGGTCAGTCGGCCACGGTGGGTGGCGTCCTGGTCACGGCGACCGAGAGCACCGCTGTGTCCGGCTCGACCTATCTCTACCAAGCGAACTCCCGCCTGCGCACCGTGTTCACCTTCGGCACGCCGATCCCCGGTTTCAAGGCTGAGACCAGCCTGAACAACGACTGCTTGGGCGCCATCCCGGTGGTCCCCGACTGCTTCGAGCAGTTCAATCTCACGGGCAAGGACTCCTCGGGAACGGTCGTGTTCACCAAGACGCTTCGCAACGTCGACGGAACGTTCTCGTTCATCCCGGGCAGCGGAGCCGGCGAACTTTCCGGTCTGATCGCCACGCTGGAGGTCGACTACTCCTTTGACACGCCGATCGCGGAGTACCTACGGGGCTCCTACCTGAAGCTGTGGCTGACAGCGGTGTCCATCAGCCCAAGTCCGCAGACCGTGTCAGGTCCGGTGGGCTCGGCCATCGCCCCGACCGATGCGTTCACTGCAGTCGGATTCTCCGGCGCCATTACCTACACCGTGACCGGGGGGACGCTTCCCGCCGGGCTGGTGCTCGACTCGGCCACCGGGGTGGTCTCGGGGACGCCGACCGAACCGTCGAACGGTACCGTGACGATCACTGCAACTGGTGCGACCACCGGCTCGGCGGCAGCGACCGTGATGTTCGACATCACGGCGGCGGCGGCGGTGATCAGCCCGGTCGACCAGTCGATCACGGGCACCACCGGCACAGAGATCACGCCGACTGATGCCTTCGATGCGACCGGCTTCGCCGGAGATGTCACCTATGAGGTCACCAGGGGGACGCTTCCCGCCGGGCTGGTGCTCGACTCGGCCACCGGGGTGATCTCGGGGACGCCGACCGAACCGTCGAACGGCACCGTGATCATCACTGCCGCTGGTGGATCCGCCGGGGTGGCAACCGCGACGGTGGCCTTCTCCATTGGTGTCAGCAGCGGAGGTTCGATGGGCATCGAGGTCCCGCCCGCCTTCACCGGATGAAATTCGCTGGCGACGGGTCGGGGATCGCCGACCCGTCGCCGTGATGGTTCTGGTGCCCCCGAGTGGACTCGAACCACCGCACATGGTTTAGGAAACCAATGCTCTATCCCCTGAGCTACGAGGGCGGGGATGGCGCGGAACGTGGCGCGAAACTCGGCGCAACGGCCCGGAAGCCATAGGAGAAGGGTAGTTCGGGCGTTCTGGGCCGGTCGAAAGTTCAGTTAGATCAAACCGAAGTTTCGAGTGGTGTTTGGGCGCGCTGAAGCCACCCGACCGGAAGTTTCGGGTGGCTTTTGCTTCAGGCGGCCGTGGCGACCGCGTGGTTCGGCGGTTTCCATTGACCGAACCAGCGTGAAAGATCGGCGCCGGTTCGGTGATGCCACGCGAGGAGCGCAGTGATGGCGACATGGGCCTGGTACCCGTGGAAGTCCAACAATTGTCGATGACGACCTACGCTTCGAGCGCGACCGTTTGGCAGTGTCATCTTGAGATGGTGGTGCATCGATTCGGAGTCTTCACGCAGTCCGAACAAGGGTGTCCTACCATGACCGAGATGAAACTTCGTTCGATCGCCATAGCCACTGGCTGGGTGGCGCTGCTTCTGGTCGCGATCGGGATCCACGCTTTCGGAATGCTGAGCGATCAGTACACCTGCGCCGACTTGGGCTCGCAGGAGGCGTACCTCTCCGGCGGGGGATGGGGCAATGCCGCTGAATGCGTTACTCGAAACGGGTCAACGTTCAACGCGGTACGCCGACCCCTCGAGCTCACAAGCCCATTGTGGAGCTTTGTACTTGTTGTCGGCGTCGTGGCGATTCCTTGCATGTGGCTACTAGCGAGGCGTTTAGGGGAACGGCAGCAAAAATCGCGCACATCTGTTCGTTGACTGAATTCTTGCTGCAGGCCCGCGCGTCATTAGATGCGGCTCAAGGGCGCTCTCATTGATCAGACGTCGGGCCGCGTTTCACTTTTGGCCAAAACGCGTTTCACTACCCATTTCTGTAAACACGTTGACCTGCGGGTTTTGAATTACGCGCCATCCCCACGAGGGCGGGGATGGCGCGGAACGTGGCGCGAAACTCGGCGCAACGGCCCGGAAGCCATGGGGGAAGGGTAGTTCGGGGTCTATCGGGCGGTCGAAAGTTCAGTTAGATCTAACGGAAGTTTCGAGCGGTGTTTGGGCGCGCTGAAGCCACCCGGCCCGGAGTTTCGGGTGGCTACATATCTATGCGGCGGTGGCAACCACTTGGTTCGGTGGTCTCCATTGACCGAACCAGCGTGAAAGATCCGCGCCGGTTCGGTGATGCCACGCGAGCAGCGCGGTGATGGCGACGTGGGCCTGGTAGCCGTGGAAGTCGAACAATTGGCGATGACGGCCGACGCTTCGAGCGCGACCGTTTGGCAGTGTCATCTTGAGATGGTGGTGCATAGATTCGGAGTCTTCACGCAGTCCGAACAAGCGGGCGAATGATTCATCGCTTTCAGGGATGACGCGCAGGGCACGGGTGCGCGGCGTCTTGTCGGAGATCTCGTTTTTGTAGGAGTTATGTCGGATTGGTGTGGTGGCGTTGCGCAGGTTGCGGGAAATGCCGGGAAGGTCGGGGATCTGCCAGGTTCCGTAGAAGCGGTAGGTGTCGGTGCGGTCACTCACTCGTTGTGTCCTTATCCGCACAAGTCCAACTGATTGACGTTCGTCGCCGATGACCAGTTCGATACGTGGGGTTCCGTCCACTGCCTGGACGACGAGATGCTTTTTGGTGCCGTCGGTGAGAGTGAATTCGCACTCGTTGAGATTGAAGACCGGAACTTTGCCGCTCGATGTGCGCTGGGCTTTCGAGACGGGCAGGAGACCAGCTGAAAGCAGACGGTCGTAATCGGTGGCATGCAATGCCATGTCGTAGACAAAGCCTTGCAGGCCGGGCAGTCGCGGGAAGATCCGCAGTGCCATATTCACAGCAAGGGTTGCGTCACTCATGTTGATGTGCGGTTTGTAATCGAGCGACAGGATGACGCGTTCGTTGTGATGTGGGTTGCGGGCGATAAGTGTGACGAGCATGTTGCCGTTCGCTTGAGAATTGTCTCGATATGCAGTGGCATCTGGATCGAATCGTGTGGCGATGATTTCGCCGGTTGACGGGTCGACATACGTGGGCGAGGAACTGTTGTAGAGCGACGGGATCCAGGTGCCGTCACTGCGCACCATGTTCTCTCCAGCGGGTTCCGTGCATGAACCTTTCGAGGAATCACACATTCCCATTGCTTCAGCGATCTCGACGCAAAGCTCTTCGAACTTCTCGGCGATTTCCGCCAAGTCATCGTCATCTTCAACATGCATTCTCCGAAAAGCCGCGTACTGCTCCCGACTCGGCCCTTTCACTGACAGGCGGCGATGCGGATGGTCAGGCCATGCCTCTGCGGCTGCCTCACGCAGCAACCGCCATTGAGCCTCGTCGAAGAAGAAGCGTTCGGGTCTGGTGCACGTCTGGTTGACGGTGGTTTTGGGGTTCATGCTGCGTGTTCGAGTTGATCACAGAATGCGAGTTCGAACTCGACTGGGGTGAGGCGGCCGAGGCGGCGTTGGCGGCGGCGTCGGTTGTAGGTGTGTTCGATCCAGGTGACGATCGCGTAGTGGAGTTCGTCGCGTGTGGCCCATGTTTGGCGGTTGAGGACGTTCTTCTGGAGCAGTGAGAAGAAGCTCTCCATGGCTGCGTTGTCGCCAGCGGAAGCGACTCGACCCATCGATCCGGTGAGCCCGTTGGCTGTGAGGACAGCTCTGAAGGCTCGGGATCGAAATTGGGATCCTCTATCGGAGTGGACCACGACGGTGCCGGTCGGGGTTCGTCGGGCGATCGCTGTTCGTAACGCGGAGACAGCGAGATCAGAGGTCATCCGATCGGCGAGCGAGTAGCCCACGATCCGGTTCGAGTAGGTGTCTTTGATCGAGCAGCAGTAGAGCTTGCCTTCACTAGTCCAGTGTTCGGTGATGTCTGTCAGCCACACAGAGTTCGGTTTCGGGGCGGTGAAGTTCCGCATCACGAGATCGTCATGAACAGCCGGACCAGGTCGTTTGCCGGAACCAGCCCGTCCCTTTTTCACTGTTGTCGACCACACTTTGTGGTCCCGGCACAGCCGGTGAACGCGACGCTCGCAGGTGTTGATCCCGCACCGTTCGGGTTCGTCAGCGATGAAGCGATACCCGAACTCGGGGTCGTCACGATGAATGTCGACGATCACGTTGGTGACATGAGCGTCGTCCCATTCCCGATCCGAGATCGGGTTGGACTGCCACTTGTAGAACGCCTGGGTTGAGAACCCGAGCACCCCGCAGGTCAACCGCACCGGGAAACCCTCAGCAGCCAGTTCCTGGACCAACGGGTACATCATTTTGGGAGGTGATCCCGAGCGAAATACGCGGCGGCACGCCGAAGGATCTCGTTCTCCTGCTCGAGACGACGGGCCCTGCGCCGCAACTGGACAAGCTCGTCCTGCTCGGCGGTCGTCAGACCATCCTTGACTCCGTCATCAACGTCAGCTTGTTGCATCCAACGCCACAACGTTGACTCCGAGATATCGAAATTAGCGGCGACTTCCTTGACCGGGATCTCTCCCCGACGGGCCACAGCAACGACATCACGCTTGAACTCTGGTGGGAACTTCTTCGGCATGGGTACATCTTTCCCGCGAGACACGATCTCGCGTAAAAAGTGACCTGCCCCATGGTTTGGGTTCCATGTTCCGTGATGAGTCGAGGGCCTGAATGAAAGGCTCTGACTGTGCCTCGTCCCTATCCTTCCGAGTTCCGAGCTCGCGCGATCGCGCTAGTCCGGTCGGGCAA
>WLCQ01000039.1 GCA_009705225.1 Actinomycetota bacterium
CCGATCAGGATCAAGCGCTCAACGAGATCAGGTCGCGCCAGCGCGAGGTGGAGCGCGGTGCGTCCCCCCATGGAGTAGCCGAGGTAGGTGCCACGCCCGCCCGCTGCACCGCTGAATCGTGCGCTCTCATCAAGATCGGCGGGCGCATCGCGTGAGCCGCCGTGGCCGGGGGCGTCGATGAGTACGAGTTCGTGATCGGCAGAGAGATCCGCGGCGATGGGCCCCCAGCAGTCGCTGGTCTGGGTGAATCCGTGGAGCATCACGAGCCGAGGGCCTTCGCCTCGTCGCTGCGCGGCGAGGCTGATGGCAGCGGTCGGGGCAGCTGTCCGAGAGTCTTCTCGCTTGGTGGCGTCGGGTGCGGGATCATGCACGTCAGGCAGCGTAGGGCGTTGCTCGGCGGCGGCCCCTACGCTTCACCCCGTGGCTCCCGACACCGGTTCGATCAACCGCACGTTCTGCACCACGCTCGTCGACGAGTGGGTGCGATGCGGACTCACGCATGCCGTCATTTCGCCGGGTTCGCGTTCCACCCCCATGGCGCTGGCGCTCGCTGAGGATGGTCGTTTGGAGGTGCAGGTCCACCACGATGAGCGTTCAGCGTCGTTCATGGCTCTCGGTATCGCTCGCGCCACGGGTCGACCAGCAGTGGTGCTCACCACGAGTGGCACCGCAGCCGTGCAGTTGCATGCCGCCGTGGTCGAAGCCGACCTCGACAGGGTTCCGATGCTGGTGCTCACAGCTGATCGCCCGCCGGAGCTGCAGGGGATCGGCGCTCCGCAGACAATCAACCAAGTCGCACTCTTCGGAACGAGTGTGCGAGCGTTCATCGATGCGGGTCCACCCGAGCTCGGGGCGGCCGATAGTTGGCGGGCGTTGGCGCGTAGGGCGCTGGCCGTCACCACCGTTGCGGCCAATGGGCCGGTGCAGTTGAATCTGCCGTTCCGCGAGCCCCTCGTCGGCGAATTACTCGAGCTGCCCCCACTGCTTCCGCACGAGCACAGCGGACCGGTCCCGGGGATATTCGAACCCCTTGAGGGTTCCGACACCGGCTCTGAACTCTCCGACCTGGCCGATGTCATGAGTGGTCGTCGTGGGCTCATCGTGGCCGGTGCTGGGATCGATGTGCCCGAAGATGTGCTGGCCTTCGCTGGTGCCGTCGGTTGGCCGGTGCTCGCCGATCAGCGCAGCGGGTGTCGGCGGGACCACCCGGCAGTCATCGCCCACGGCGACGCCATTCTGCGTGTTTCCTCTGCGCTGCTCGAGCCAGAAGTGATCCTGCGTCTGGGTGCGCCACTCGCTTCGAAGGTGCTGTCGCAGTGGTTGGGCTCCTGTGGTGCTGATCAGGTGCTGGTCGATCCCGACGCCATCTGGCGCGACCCCGAGCAGTCGGCGGGGTGCAGGGTCGCCGAGGAGCCCTCGTCGTTGTGTCGCTTCTTGATGGACGAGCAGTTGGTCGGGGCGGACGCAGCCTGGCTGCAGTGTTGGCGGCAAGCCGATGATGCGGCGGAACTGGCCATCGCCAAACTTCTGGCTGCCCAACTCACGCCGACCGAACCCGGTATCGCCCGTGCAGTGATGCACACGGTTCCCGACGGTGCGCATGTCGTCGTGTCCTCATCGATGCCCATCCGCGATGTGGAGTGGTTCGCCGCCCGCCGCGACTCGGTCACGGTGCATGCCAATCGCGGGGCCAACGGGATCGATGGCGTGGTCTCCACCGCAGTGGGCGTCGCTGCGTCCGGTATTCCTACTGCGCTGCTGATCGGTGATGTGGCGTTCCTGCACGACACCAACGGACTGCTCGGCCTCGCCGCTCGCCAGCTCGATCTCTGTCTCGTCGTCATTGACAACGACGGCGGAGGGATCTTCTCGTTCCTCCCACAGCGAACCTCGCTGGACTCCGAGCGGTTCGAGCAACTGTTCGGAACGCCACACGGCGTTGACATCACGACGCTGGCCAACGCGCATGGACTTGCGGTGCTGGAAGCAAACGATGATCAGGCCGCAGCGGCGGCAATCACCGCGTCATTCGCTGCCGGCGGATCCCATGTGGTGTTGGTGCGCACGACGCGAGACTCGAATACCGAACTCCACGAGCGTCTGCACGCGGTAACGACCGAAGCGATCGAGGAGTCGCTCAGGGGCGAATGATCGCGCCGAGCATGGTCTGAAGTTTGGCGCGGGTCTCGGCCAGTTCGGTCTCCGGATCGGAATCGGCTACAACGCCGACCCCAGCGAACAGTCGGACACTCGGGCCGTTGATGTCGGCGGAGCGGATGCCGACCGCCCAGGTGCCGTTTCCGGCGGTGTCGACCCATCCGACCGGCCCGGCGTAGCGGCCGCGGTTGAGTTGTTCGAGTTCGTCGATGAGGCGGAGGGCGGAATCTCGCGGCATTCCGCCCACGGCGGGAGTGGGGTGGAGCGCGGAGACGAGTTCGAGAACCGAAGCCGCCGGCGCGCTCAACTGCCCCTCGAGACGGGTTGCAAGGTGCTGCACGTTGGCCATCGCGACGATGGAGGGTTCCGCCTCTTCGTCGAGGTAGGAGCACCACGGAAGGAGCGTGTCGTGCACCATGTCGATCGTGTGCCGGTGTTCGGCCAGGGTGTTGGAGGATGCCAGCAGCGCTGCGGCGAGTCGAGCATCGGTGTCGGCGTCGCCACTGCGGGGAGCGGTGCCGGCCATGGGATGGGCGCGCACGATGTCGCCGTGGCGGCCCACAAGCATCTCGGGGGACGCACCGACGAACCCTTCGACACTGAAGAGCCAACTCGTCGGAAATGTTCGGCGCAGATGGCTCAGGATCGGCCCGGGGTGGAAGTCGGCGTCGGCGAGTACATCGATCGAACGGGCGAGTACCACCTTGTCGAGTTCGCCGGCGCGGATGCGTGTGGTGGCCGACTCGACAGCGGCGCACCAAAGATCTGGTGCGAGTGAGGGACGGACGGAGAAGGAGGAGGGTGCTTCGTTCGCATCGCGGAGCGCGGCGTCACGCCGGAACCCGACCGAAGTGGAACTGCTGCGTCCGAGGAACGCAGCGATCGAGGCAGGATCGGGCAGGGAATCCCTCGGTGAAACCGTGGTGATCCACCGCTCGCCGTCCTCGGAACATCCGACGAGAATCGCCGGCACGGTGAGGTAGCCGCTGGTGGTGCGATCAAAGGGCAATGCTCCGATCGCCACCGCTCCGGTTCCGGGGCCACCCACTTCGTTCTCGACTTCGATCTGTTCGAGTGCTTCGCGCACTGCAGCGGCATCAGTAGTTCCCGAGTTGCGAGGAACCTCGATGCGCAGCGCCGACCCGATCCCGGCGAGTCCGACGCCGTTACGACTGAAGAGCAGGCCGTCGTCGCCCGCCAGAGCGACGAGATCGATCTCGTCGGTCAGTCGCCTGGTGCGGGCGAGGAGCGGCGGATCGATCACTCGTCGTCGGTCCGACGGGTCGCAGTGATGAGTTGTGAAATGCCGGTGGTGAGTAGGTCTCGCCGCACATCGGTGAAACCTGCGTCACGGAGTTGGGCGAGCATGACCTCGGGTTCGGGGAGATACGCCACTGATTTGGGCAGGTAGCGGTACGCCGCCGGGTCTGACAGCAGGCCACCGACCATCGGAACCACGCGACCGAAGTAGATCGAATGGCCGAAGCGGAGCACGGGATTGGGTGGGATCGAAACATCGAGCAGGGCGATGCGTCCACCGGGACGAACAACCCGGCCGAGTTCGACGAAGAACCCATTGAGTTCGACGAGGTTCCGTAACGCGAACCCGCATGTGATGCCATCGAGTGCCCGATCCGGCACGGGGAGTTGCAGGATGTCGGCCTCGGCGAGTGGGGCGTCGGTGCGTGCCGCCGCAAGCATCCCGTAGGAGAGATCGAAACCCACAGGACGCAGGCCCTGTGCGGAAAGTTCACGGCAGAAGTCTCCGGTGCCGCAGGCGAGATCGGCAACGAGTGAGCCGTTGGGGAGGCCGAGATCGCGGACCGTGCGTCGGCGCCAACCGACATCCATCCTGAACGTCATAACCCGATTCACGAGGTCGTAACGCGGTGCGATCGTGTCGAACATCGACCGCACGGCCTGAACCTTCTCGTCGCCCTCGGGGAGCTGTTCGGAATTCATCTCGACCACGCCGGCAGCCTACGGGTGACGGCAGCGCCGTTCACCATCAGAGGCTCCAGACGGCCGCAGAATCTGCTCAGGGGGGCGTGGTCGTGGTCGTTGCTCTGGTCGTCGTGGTGGAACTGCTGGTGGAGGTGGTCGTTGAGCTGCTGGTGGAACTCGAGGACGAACTACTCGAGGTGGGGCGAGTGCTGGACGTGCTCGGCGAACCCTCAGACTCGTCGGAGGGCACCGCGGTGGCGGGTCTGGGAACACCGACGATGCCGGTGTTGGAGACGCTCGGATGTGCCCGACCCGCAGGCCCCGAGCCGATCGCCCGCAGAATGTTCTCGGTGACGCGCAGAATGCGACAGCGCATGGTGGAGGATTTGGTGATGGCCACACCGCAGCTCACATCGTCGAGCAGCGGTGACCATCCGAACGTGCCGGCGCTGAACACTCCGGCACCGCTGGGAACGGTGTACCAGGTCGAATCGGCATAGGAATTGAGGCCCTTGCAGTTCACCGGAGAGCGGGCGATGACCTGGATGTTCGCAGGGGTGGGAACCCCGGCGGTGACGCGGTCGTACTCGTTGCCCACCATCTTCGGCATGCGGTCCCCGTTGCGGATGCCAGATCCTTCGAACATCCAGGCTGATGCATCGGCCACGACCCAGTCCGCGCTCACCGGATTGCATTCGTAGTAGCTGCCGGTGAGTGAGCTCTCGGGATTGGCGGCAGGGGCTTCGCGGAAGCTTGCGGTCACCTGCTTCGGATCGGATGCAGCTATGGGGTCACGTTTTGCATCGCGGTAGTTGACGAGTCGTCGGCTCGATGTGGATCCCTGCGGTTCGAGCCGAATGCGTCGGTAGACGTTGTTGGCTCCGAAGAATGCAATGTTCACGCCGGCATCACGCGCTTTTTCGAGGTTCTCGCGCATCCGGACCGTGTAGTACTCGTCGTGGCCGGGAATCACGATCGCCCGGTGGTTGGTGGCGAGTTCGCCACGCTCGTCGAGATCGATGTTGGTCCAGTACGACACGTCGAGTCCGAGTCGTTCGACGAAGAAGTTGAACTCGTATTCGCGACCTAAGAACTCCCCGCTGCCGTTACCCGTGTACGGACGATCGAAGCTGACGACATCGGCGCGTCCCGCATCGCCGATGTAGATGCTGGCGCCGCCCCAACCGTTATAGGCCTGCCAGGTCGTGACCGCGCTCTGCATGAGGATGTCAGAGCGGCTCTGGTCGTCGCGGATCACCAACGGGATGAAGGTTGCGCCGTTGTCGGAACTCTCGAGGCGGAGCAGGTACTGGCCGGGCGGCCAGGTGGGGTCGGGCGCAATGGTGAGGGAACTGGACCAATTCGCGACTGCGGTTCTCGTCTTCGCTTCGAACGCCGCCCGCGGTTGGACCACGCCGGGCTGGGCGTCGCTGCGCCAGACCAGTCGCCCGCCGGTGCCGCCGTAGTAGCCGATGCGGTAGGCCGAGACCACCCAAGTCGGCGCTCCGGTCGTGACGTGAATGTCAACTGTCTCCCCGAGGTCGATGCTGGTGGCATCGGCGTAGCCGGAGATCCTCGACCACATGGCTCGATCGTCGGGGATCTGCCAGTCGCGTGTGCCCGGTTGCTCGTTCTCCGTGACGATCCAGCCGGGCTTGCGGTACTGGATGTAGCGGTCCTCGTCCGTCGGCGCACTCGTGCGCGAAGCCACATTCCTCACGGGCTTTGAATCGGTGCGGCCCGTGAGTTCGAGGAATGCCGTTGTGCCCACGACCATGGCGAGAGCGACTGCGGCAATGGTCAGGATGAGTTGCCGCCGACTATCGGGATTCACGGACTTTGATCCTCACACATCGCCGGTGGCAAGTTGCTTCGCCCATCGATAATCCGCTTTTCCGGCCGGGGAGCGCAGCACCTTCTCGACGACGATGGTTTCCTTCGGGAACTTGTAGCGGGCGATATGCGCGGCACAGGCCTCGAGGAGTTCATCGTGGGTCGCGGAGGCGTCGGGTCGGAACTGCACGATGGCAACGACTTCCTGGCCCCACCGTTGCGAGGGGCGTCCGGTGACGATGACATCCTGGATCGCCGGATGATGCGCGAGAGCAGCCTCCACCTCCTCAGCGAAGATCTTCTCGCCTCCTGAGTTGATCGTGACCGAGTCGCGTCCGTGTAGTTCCAGCAGACCCTCGGCGGTGAGCCGGGCGCGGTCGCCCGGGACCGAGTACCGGACGCCGTTGATGGTGGGGAATGTGCGGGCAGTCTTCTCGGCATCACCCAAGTAGCCGAGCGGGACGCGTCCGTGCTGGGCCAGCCAACCCTGCTCCGCGTCGCCAGCTTCGAGTCGCCGCGTGAGGTCTTCGCTCAGGATGGTCATGCCGGTACCCGGAGTGAATGTGCCGGTACTGACGGGGCGATCCGCCGTGGTGACCTGGCTGGCCTGCTGTCCCGACTCCGAAGAACCGAGACCGTCCATGATTGCGATGGTTGGCAGTCGCTCGAGCAGCGCGGCCTTGACCGGGGCCGAGAGCGCCGCGCCGCCGGAGATGAGCAGGCTCAATGAACTGAGATCGCGGGACCGAAGACTGAGTTCGTCGAGCACGGGGCGTCCGAACGCATCGCCGACGATCAGTGCGATGTTGATGTGTTCGCGTGCGATCGTGTCGAGGAAGTCGGCAGGATCGAAGCTGGTTGGGTCATCGGGCAGCACGACGGTGTTGCCGTTATGGAACGCGTTGAGAGCCATCCAGTGTGCGGCTCCGTGCATGAAGGGCGCTGAAGGCAGCACGCGCATGCTGCCTTTCGCGGCGTTCGCCGCTACGGCGTCGATCGACGGGTATTCCTCGCCCGTGGAGATCCGGCGACCACCGAGCGCGGCCGGGTAGATATCGCCCTGTCGCCAGAGCACACCCTTCGGCAGTCCGGTGGTGCCCCCGGTGTAGAGGATGTAGAGGTCATCGGGGGAGGGCTCGACCGGGGCCGCTCCGGGCGATGCGGCCATGGCATCGTCGAACCACTCGGCACCGGGAAGCAGCGCATTGCCAGAGTCGTCAGCCACCTGCAGCAGCACAGTGAGCGCGGGGAGATCGGAACGAACCGCGTCGAGGATGGGAGCAAATGTCGAGTGGTAGAGGATCGCCCTGGCGCCTGAGTCGGCGAGCAGATGACGTAGTTCCTCGGCCACATATCGGTAGTTGACGTTGAACGGGGCCACGCGAGCGGCATACGCGCCGAGCATTCCCTCGAGGTACTCGGGGCAGTTATGCAGATACAGAGCAAGGTGATCCTGACCCGATTCCCAGTTCTCGAGCCCCGGGCGCGGACGGTGCGCTCCGAGGCCGCTCTGATGCAGCACTCCTGCGAGAGCGTCGGCCCTCGCGAGCAGTTCTCGGTACGTGAGACGTCCGTGGCTGTGCACGAGCGCCTCCCGGTCGGGGGCGCTCAATGCGACTGCGCGCACCACCTCGATGATGGAGAAGTCCGTCATCGTCGGCCTGCGATCAGCTGAACCAGATGCGCTGGTACTCGCGACTCTGGGGGTGGATCAGTAGGGCGAACAGTGCCACCGGGAACACAAGGCTGATCAGCAGCGACAGGTTGAAGATCGAACCCACGCCGGAATTGAGGAGATAGAGCGCGAACGGCAACAGTCCGAATGTGGCCGCGACGATCCCGAGTACATACCCCCAGCGCTTCTCGTTGGCGATGCCGAAGGCGGCAGCGCCCTGTCCGAGTGCCAGCGCAAACGCAATGGGATTGAACGCCAGTGCACTGAACACTGCGTTGATGTAGAGCAGGAACACAGCGATCTGCAGGGTCTGGGGCTGGGTGGGATTGGTCCACCGACGAGTTTCCATCTCCCTAGTGTGGCAGCGGTCGGCGGCGGGGTGCGGACACGGAGATCTCATGATTCGCCCGGAGCTGTCCGCAGGCGGCATCGATCTCGTTGCCACGATTGGCGCGAACGGTGGCATTGGCGCCGAGTGACTCGAGGGAATCGCGGAACGCGGCGACCCGATCCGGAGGAGTTCCCTTCGTGGGCCAACCGGGCGTGGCGTTGAGTGGAATGAGATTGATATGAGCGCGCAGCGAGCGAGCGGCCATCGCAAGCTCACGGGCATCGGATGGGCGGTCGTTCACCCCGTCGATCAGCGCCCATTCAAACGAGATCCGCCGGTTCTTCTCCGAGAGGTACGCCTCACAGGCGGCGTAGAGGTCGGCAAGGGGATACCGACGATTGATCGGAACCAGTTCGTCGCGCAGTTCGTCGTTTGCGGCGTGCAGAGACACCGCAAGGTTCACGGGAAGGGACTCGGTGGCGAGGCGACGGATGCCGGGCACGATGCCCACGGTGGAGATGGTGAGGTGGCGGGCGGAGAGCCCGAGGTCGGCGTGGATGCGTTCGACGGAACCCCAGACGCGCTCGACATTGGCGAGCGGTTCGCCCATGCCCATGAACACGATGTTCGAGACCCGGCGCGGTGTATCGCCGCCAGCGGCGACCCGAGAGGCTCTCACCACCTGTTCGACGATTTCGCCGACGGTGAGGTTGCGTTCGAAACCGGCCTGCCCGGTGGCGCAGAATCCGCAGGCCATGGCGCAACCGGCCTGGGTGCTCACGCAGACGGTGGAGCGATCCGGGTAATGCATGAGCACGGTTTCGATGCTCGCTCCGTCGTGGAGCTTCCAGAGCCACTTCACCGTCTGGCCATCGTCGCTCACCGATTCGGTCACCGGGGTTAGCGACAGGGGGAGTGCTTCGCTGAGTCGCGCCCGCAGCGCCTTCGGAAGATTGGTGAGTTCCTCCGGGGTCGAACGCTTCTCGTAGAGGCCGCTCCAGAGCTGGTCAAGGCGATAGCTCGGCTCCCCGTCGAGCAGCGCTGCGAGTTCGTCCCGTGTCGGGTCGTAGAGCGAGATCACGTCGGGACGCCAGGGGTAGTAGTCGACGGTACGGGTGAGCCCGGCAGCGCCCACCAGCGATGGGAACTGTGCACGGTGAATCCGAGACGGTCGTACATATGGAGCGCTGCGGTGTTGTCGGATTCGACATGGAGCATGCCGGTAGTGATTCCGAGACCCGAAAGGTGCTCGAGGCCGGCGATCACGATCTCGGTGCCGAGTCCGCGGCCGTGCGCAACAGGGTCGACCCCGATCACGTAGATCTCGCCCAGAGCTGGTTCTTTGGTGGTGGCGGGATGAACCTTCGTCCAGCAGAACGCAACCATCGCCTCGTTCTCTTCGAGAATGAGGAATCCCAGCGGGTCGAACCATGGCTCCTGCATGCGCTTGGCCAGGTGCTGCTGGCTCCAACCGGACTGATCGGGGTGCCATTCGAAGGCGAGATTGTTGATCCGCAGGAACTCGGCATCATCGGCGCCGGGCCGGAACGGCCGGCATTCGCAGGAACTGACTCGCTGGAGTGGGAGCGATCGCCGCAGCTGCAGCACCTCGCGAACCACGATGAGGCCGGCCTCGGTGGCCCGCTGGTCGTCAGCCGGGCTGGCGGGGTCGGCTTCGAAGGCGATGAGGTTGCCGTTGTCGTCCTCGAGTTGCACGCGCACCTCCCGAGGCTATCGGTCGTCCGGACGCTAGGGTCCCGCCCCGATGGGACGACCGAGATCACCGAAGGGCAGAGCCACCGAGACCTTCCGCCGGCTCATGCTCGAATACCCCGATGCGCATTGCGAACTCGACCATCGCAATCCCTATGAACTGCTGGCTGCCACGATCCTCTCGGCCCAGTGCACCGATGTCCGGGTCAACCTCGTGACCCCAGCGCTGTTCGCCCGGTATCCGACTCCGGAGGATCTCGCGGTGGCTCGGATCGACGATGTTGAGGAGTTGGTGCGCTCCACGGGCTTCTATCGGAACAAGGCCCGCTCGCTCGTGGGGATGGCCCAAGCGCTGGTGGAGCGATTCGAGGGCGAGGTCCCCTCGGCGATGGAGGACCTCATCACGATCCCCGGCTGTGGCCGCAAAACCGCCAATGTCGTGCGCAGCGTGGCGATGGACCTGCCCGGACTTCCGGTGGACACCCACGTCGGCCGGCTCTCGGGCCGTCTGGGTCTGTCCACCGAGACCGACCCGGTGAAACTCGAGTACGTCCTCAATGACATGATCCCGCCGGCGGATCGGGGAGTCTTCAGCCTGCTGCTCATCTTGCACGGGCGGCGGGCGTGCCCTGCTCGATCGCCCCGCTGCGGTGAATGTGTTCTTGCCGACTTCTGTCCGACCGCACCGCGCTGACCTTTCCTGCATTGGCATCGTGGGCTGGGAGCTGGTGACTATGACGCAAGTCACCTCCTCACTTTGCCGTATTTTTGACGTTTTGACACTTTCGCTACGGGCGCCTGCGCTACGGTGTCACTTGCTGGGTCCCGCCACCCAGCCCGGCGACACATATTGGGATCCGCCGCCCAGTGTCGCCTTGTCGACGCCCCTTCGGGGGCGTCGACGTCGTTTCGGGCCGCTTCGCCGGCCCCGCTGTGTCGCCCACCGTTGAATCTGTCGTCTCTCTGACCCCAGAGGCTCTGACAGACTCCAACGGTGGACGACCAGCGTGCAGTTCTCTCCAGTGCCGTGACCACCCTCGACGATCTCGTGGCGCGCATCACCGGTGTGGCCGAAACCATGCATCAGGCCGGAGATGAGTCGCTCGCCGCCGATCTGTTCGAGGTGGAGCGTTCCCTTCGCATGGCCCATCGGAGACTCAGCACTGTCAATCGGCGCATCCGCTGACCATCGGTTCGACCGGAACTGGTTCAAGCGGAATCGGTTCCGGTGGTGTGGGGTCCGACCGCTAGCGTCGGGTGCGTGTTGAACCGACTTGATCTCCGCGGCCGCTCCGGTGCTGCGCTCACCGCTGATCTCCCGCGTCCCGATCCGGGTGGCGATGGGCCGATCGAGGCGGTTCGGGCCATCATCGCCGCGGTCCGCGAGCGGGGCGACGATGCGGTGCGCGAGTTCACCGAGACCTTCGACGGTGTGAGTTCCGACAGCTTTGTGGTCACGCGTGCTGAACTCGAGGAGGCACTTGCCACCGCCCCAACCGAGCTGGTCGCTGCGCTCACAGCGGCTCGTGACGCAGTGCTGGCCTTTCATGAGGCGCAGGTGCGCTCCACCCACACCTTCACCCGCGATGGCATCACGGTCACGGGTCGCTCCGTTCCCGTCGATCGGGCCGGTTGCTATGTTCCCGGCGGCCGGGGGTCGTATCCGTCCTCGGTCATCATGACCGCTGTGCCGGCGCGTGTGGCCGGCGTTCCCGAGGTCGTGCTGTGTGTGCCTCCGGATCGTGCGACGGGTGCTGTCGCCCAGGCGACTCTTGTTGCCGCCGCACTGGCCGGGGTCGACGAGGTCTACGCGATCGGTGGCGCCCAGGCCATCGCGGCCATGGCCTACGGCACCGACACGATCAGGCCGGTAGATGTCATTGCCGGACCCGGCAACGTCTTCGTGGCCATTGCCAAGCGCGAGGTCGCCGGTCAGGTGGGTGTCCCCATGGCGTTTGCCGGACCCTCCGAAATCGTTGTTGTCGCCGACGACTCTGCCCCCGTGGATTTCGTCGCGATCGATCTCATGGTGCAGGCCGAGCATGGTCCCGACGGTCTCGCGTGGCTCGTCACCTGGCAGGAGTCCGTGGCCGATGCCGTGGATGCTGCACTCTCTCGCCTCGTTGCGCAGGCTCCACGACAGGCAGAGATCACCTCGACATTCGAGCGGGGCGGGTTCTGTGCCCTCGTTGATGGCCCAGAGGCCGCACTCGCCGTCGTGAACCACATCGCTCCTGAACATCTCGAACTCATCACTGTCGACCCCGCTGCACTCGTGCCCGATGTGCGACACGCCGGTGCGGTGTTTCTCGGCCCGTTGGCCCCAGCTTCCATCGGCGACTACGTGGCCGGGCCGAGCCATGTGCTGCCCACCTTCGGGTCTGCTCGCTATGGCAGTGCGCTCACGGTTGACGATTTCACGAAACAGGTTCATGTCATCGAGCTCACCCGGCAGGGGTTCGATCAGGCAGCGCCGGTGGTGGCAGTGCTCGCCGACACCGAGGGTTTCGCCGCGCATGCCGATAGTGTTCGTCTGCGTCAGCGCTCGCTCGCCGAACAGGACGGAGCAGCACGATGATCGCCGCTCGTCCCGACGTCGCGCTCATGGATGGCTACCACTCGCCACAACTCGATGTCCGGGTGCGACTGAACACCAATGAGTCACCCGAAACGCCCCCGGCGGGCTGGACCGACGCGCTCGCCGAAGCCATGCGTTCCATCGACTGGAACCGCTATCCGGATCGCGAAGCGCTCAAACTGCGCACGGCGATCGGCGGGCTCCATGGCGTCGGTCCGGAACAGATCTTCGTCGCCAACGGCTCGAACGAGGTCCTGCAGACGGTCATGCTCACATTCGGTGGTCCGGGCCGCACCGCAGCTGTCTGGGAACCCACCTACGCCTTGCACAGCCACATCGCTCGCATCACCGGCACCGGCGTGATCGAAGGCGAACGGGCCGACGACTTCTCCACCGATCTCGGCGAGGTGGCGCGGGTCATTGCTGCCGCCCGGCCCGAGGTTTCGTTCCTGTGCTCCCCGAACAACCCCACCGGCGTCGTCGACGATGAATCGGTCGTTCGTGAGACCCTGTCGATGGTTGAAGGAGTCGACGGCCTGCTCGTGGTCGACGAGGCCTACGGTCAGTTCGCCCCATGGTCGGCCACCGGGCTTATCGCCGACGACGTCCCGATCGTGGTCACCCGAACCTTCTCGAAGACCTGGTCGATGGCCGCCGCCCGGCTCGGCTATCTCATCGGCCCTTCGTGGCTCGTCGCCGAACTCGACAAAGTGGTGCTGCCGTATCACCTCGACGCGTTCAAGCAACTCGCCGGCACGCTGGCGTTGGACCATGTCGAGGCCATGAACGAACGCGTTCAGCGGCTGGTCGCCGAACGGTCCCGACTCGTCGGTCGCCTTGAGGAACTCGACCTCGAGGTCTGGCCGTCAGGCGCCAACTTCGTGCTGTTCCGGCCCCGTTCGAAACCCGGCGCTGAGGTGTGGCAACAGCTCGTTGATCGGTCCGTACTCGTCCGCAATTGTTCGTCATGGCCGCGACTCGAGGGTTGTCTGCGTGTCACCATCGGAACCACCGACGAGGACGACACGTTCCTCGCCGCCCTTGAGGAGGTCATTGCATGAGCGCCCAGAGAACCGACGACGGCCGTCGTGCCGCAACAGTTGCCCGCACGACATCGGAGACCAACATCCTGATCGAACTCGATCTCGATGGAACTGGTCACAATGAGGCCACCACCGGCCTGCCGTTCTTCGATCACATGCTTTCCCAACTCGGTCGTCACGGCGGATTCGATCTCGTGGTTCGGGCTGTCGGCGATCTTCAGATCGACGCCCATCACACTGTCGAGGATGTCGGCATCGCGCTCGGCGAGGTGTTCGCCGCCGCCTTTGGTGACAAAGCGGGCATCCGGCGCTTCGCGTCCAACCGCATTCCGCTCGACGAAGCACTCATCGATGTTGCGTTGGATCTCTCCGGTCGGCCGTACCTGCACTACGAGGTCGAGTTCCCCGGGCAGCAGATTCTCGGCACCCCTCCGTTCGATCCCCAGTTGGTCGAGGAGTTCTGGCGCGCGTTCGTCACCTCGGCCGCCATCACGCTGCACATCACGTCGGTCCGTGGGGTCAACACCCACCATCTCGTGGAGGCCACCTTCAAGGGTGTGGCCCGGGCGCTGCGCGATGCCGTTCGCATCGAAGGTGGCGGCGTTCCGTCCACGAAGGGTGTGCTGTGACCCCAGCCGAGCCGCCGCTCGTTGCCATCCTCGACTACGGAATCGGAAATCTCCGCTCGGCCCAGAAAGCTCTCGAACACGCCGGTGCCGATGCGCGTCTGACCTCCGACCCCGGGCTCATCGCCGATGCCAATGCTGTGGTGCTTCCGGGGGTCGGCTCCTTCGGTGCGTGCATGGACGCGCTACGAGCCACGGGTCTCGACACCATCGCCACCGACGCGGCGATGGCTGCTGCAGTTGGCGGTCGCCCTTTCCTCGGCATCTGCGTCGGGATGCAGATGCTCTTCGAGGGTTCTGCCGAGAGCCCCGACCATTTAGGGCTGGGCGTTCTACCCGGCCGCCTGGCGCTTCTGCCTGACACCGAGAAGCGCCCGCAGATGCAATGGAACCGTCTGGCCATCGATCGACCCTCGCAACTGTTCAGCACCGTTGAAGATCCGGTTTGGGTCTACTTCGTGCACTCCTACGCCGCTGATGCCGCCGGTGCACACGTTGTCGCCACCTGTGACTACGGCGGTCCGGTGGCCGCGGCGATTGAGCACGGCCAGTTGTGGGCCACGCAGTTCCATCCCGAGAAATCCGGCGGCACGGGTCTGCAACTTCTGCAGGCCTTCGTTCTCGCCGCCCAGCACGGAGACTGACATGGAGTTGTTCCCAGCGATCGACCTGCTCGATGGACGAGCGGTTCGTCTCTACCAAGGCGACTACGACCGGGAGACCGTCTACAACGACGACCCCGTCGAACAGGCGCGAAAGTTCGAGGCGGAGGGTGCGCGCTGGATCCACGTCGTGGATCTCGATGCCGCCCGCTCCGGAACCCCGCGTAACCGTGAGGTCATCGCCGCCATCGCCGCTGCCGTCGAGGTTCCGATCCAGACCGGCGGGGGAGTTCGCGATGAGGCCGCCGCCGATGCGTTGTTCGACGCCGGAGTCGCGCGGGTGGTGCTCGGCACTGCAGCGCTCGAACAACCCGACCTCGTGCGTCGCCTCGCTGCTCGCGTGCCGGTGGCCGTGGGACTCGATGCCCGTGGTCGCGAGGTGGCGGTGCGCGGTTGGGAAGAAGGTTCAGGTCGCGATCTCCTCGACGTCGCCCGCGAGTTCGCCGACGCGGGAGTCGAAGCACTCATCGTCACCGAGATCGGTCGCGATGGCACCCTCGCCGGCCCCGATCTCGATGGGCTCGCCGAGGTTCTCGCCGTCACCGAGTTGCCGGTCATCGCTTCAGGCGGTGTCGGTGTGCTCGATGATCTGCTCGCCCTTGGCGCATTACGCAGCGCCGATCGACGCCTCGCCGGTGCCATCGTTGGCCGCGCCATCTATGAAGGCGCATTCACTGTTCGAGCAGCGATCGACGCAGTCGATTCTCTCGGTCGGTCCTGAACCGCTCGCGGAACCCGCTCGTACACTGCCCCCATGGATGCCTCCGACTGGAACGCTCGATACAACACTGCAGAGCTGATTTGGAAAGGCGAGCCCAATCAGTTCCTGCCTCCGGAGGTCGCTGACCTCCCGGTGGGTCGGGCCGTTGATCTGGCGTGTGGTGAAGGTCGCAACGCGGTGTGGCTCGCCACGCAGGGCTGGGATGTCACCGGTGTCGATTTCTCCGATGTCGGCATCGCTAAGGCCGGAAACCTGGCTACTGAGCACGGTGTGAGCGGCACGTGGGTCACCGCCGATGCCACGACCTGGACACCTCCTGTCGGTGGCTTCGATCTCGTCATCGTGTTCTACCTGCAGTTGCCGGCCCAGCAGTTGGCCGCTGCGCTGCACACCGCTGTCGCATCGCTTGCGGCCGATGGGACGTTCCTGATGGTCGCTCATGATCTGCTGAATCTCAGCGAGGGCCATGGCGGTCCGCAGTCCCCCGATGTGCTCACCACGGCTGAAGGTGTCGTCGATTCGCTCGCTGCTGCCGAACTCAAACTCGGTTTCGAGCTCATCATCGAACGTGCAGGGCGCATCGATCGGGTCGTGTCCACCCCGGATGGCGATCGCACCGCCATTGACACCATCGTCCGGGCCCGTCGGGTCGGATCCGGGGCCTTCTGATGCGCACGGCAAGGGTCATTCCCTGTCTCGATGTCGATGCTGGCCGGGTGGTCAAGGGTGTGAACTTCATCGGGTTACGCGACGCGGGCGATCCCGTGGAGCTCGCGGCCCGCTACGACGCCGAGGGTGCCGATGAGCTGATCTTCCTCGACATCACCGCATCATCAGATGGTCGCGAGACCGTGGTCGACATGGTGAGACGAACCGCCGAGCAGGTGTTCATCCCGTTCACGATCGGCGGGGGTATCCGCACGGTCGACGATGCCCGCCGGATGCTCCGGGCCGGAGCCGACAAGGTCTCTGTCAATACCGCCGCGGTCGATCGCCCGGAACTCATCGGTGAGATCGCCGCCGAGTTCGGGAACCAATGTGTGGTTGTGGCCATTGATGCGCGAGCTCGTCGCGACGACTCAGGCGCACTCACTGAGGGCTGGGAGGTCTTCATCCATGGCGGTCGCACATCGACTGGTCTTGATGTGATCGAGTGGGCGCGCAGGGCGGTCTCGCTCGGTGCCGGCGAGATCCTTCTCACCTCGATGGACCGCGACGGCACCCGTGATGGTTTCGACACCGCCCTCACCGCTGCGGTCAGTGACGCGGTCACGGTTCCGGTCATCGCTTCTGGCGGTGTCGGTTCCCTGCAGCATCTGGTCGAGGGAATCACGATCGGTCGGGCCGATGCAGTGTTGGCTGCATCGATCTTCCACTTCGGCGAGCACACCGTGCATGAGGCGAAGGCGCATATGACCGCCGCCGGGGTTGTCGTCCGGCCCTGAATCAGGCGGTCAGCCCCTCAATCCGTCAGTCCGCACGCCCCAACTGCTCGACGAACGAAGCCACGAGCCCGGCCACTTTGTCGGTGCGGCCCACCAGAAAATGGTCGGCGCCGGCGATCGCTTCGATCCTCGAGTTGTTCCATGACCCAGTGGCCTCGGCGGCCGCGTCGGGTGGGCGGAACTGATCGTGTTCGGGAACGATCAGCAGTTTGGGGCGCGGGTCATTGCCCGAGGCCGCGGTGAGTTCCGCGAGCGGGAGGATCCGCAGCGGGGGAGCGATGGCCACCCAACCGGCCAGATGTTCATCGGCGACGGACAGCGAGGTGTCACCTCCGAAGGACCAACCGCACAGCACGAGAGGCTGATGGGGCCAGAGTCCAGCGAGAGCATCGATGGCGGCAATGAGGTCAGCCTGTTCGGCTCGACCCTCGCCGTAGGTGCCCTCGGAGGTGCCGACACCGCGGAAGTTGAATCGCAGCACACCGATACCGCGCTGGGGCAGGAGTCGGAAGAGCTCGCTGGTCACCAACGAAACCATCGAGCCACCCTGCTGCGGGTGGGGATGGGCCAGCACGACCGCCCCGGTGATCGCTGTTGCATCGGTAATCGCGCCCGCTGGGAGCCGGGTCTCGGCTTCTAGGCTGAGCCCGTCGGAGGTGGTCAACCGCAAGGATGTGGTCCCGGTGTCGTGTGCCATAGGAGCAGACGGTACCGTCGTGACGTGAGTACATCGCAGACCGTGGAGATGCTGAGCGAGGGTGTGGGTCGCTCTGGCGAGAACCTGCCTATCAAGATGCTGAACGACCGCGTGTTGGTGGACATGGGAGGGCCCGAGGGCGAGCGTCGCTCTACCGGCGGCATTCTGATCCCCGCCACTGCCCAGATCGGCAAGCGGTTGGTGTGGGCCGAAGTCGTCTCCGTCGGACCGAATGTGCGTTCGATGGAACCGGGCGATCAGGTGCTGTTCAACCCCGAGGATCGTTATGAGGTCGAGGTGCGCGGTAACGACTACGTCATCCTGCGCGAGCGCGATGTGCATGCCGTTGCTGCAGAGCGACTCGCCGAG
>WLCQ01000004.1 GCA_009705225.1 Actinomycetota bacterium
GCGAAGGTATTCGTTGTTGCTACTGATGGACCGACTGCTTCTCGACTCCTACCCGCAGTCGTGGACCCCGGTTCACGGGCGGCGGCAGCGGTGTGGTTCTCCATGCCCGAAGCACCGGTGAGGGGCCGACATATCCTCCTCGACGGGACGAACAGTGGTCCGGCACGCAACGTCGCAGTCATGACCGAGGTTTCGCCGCTCTATGCAAGTCACGGGGGCGCTCTCCTCGTTGCCGCCATACCCGGACGCGATGCGCTCGATCCCGCACTCGAACCGACAGTGCGCAAACAACTTGCCGGTTGGTTCGGAGCTGGTGTCGCTGACTGGGAAACACGTCGGGTCGACGTCATCTCACATGGCCAGCCCCTTCAAGCTCCACATTTCCATCCGAAGCAGTCAGTACGCGTCGATGAATCCATTTGGGTCTGTGGCGACCATCGCGACACCGCGTCGATCCAAGGTGCTCTTTACTCCGGAAGGCGAACTGCGGAGTCCGTGCTGGTGCAGCTCGGAGTTTGACCGAATCGCTACCGGCCTTCGATCGCTTCAAGGGCTCCCGAATCAATTGCCGCCCGCAGACGGGAATGGTCCACTTCAGTCTGATCGGCATAACGAGAGCTGAATGTGACGAGGGCGCGGTCGAACGAATCGCCAGCTCCGAGATAGGCACTGATCGCAACTGGATCTCCCGAGCGAGCATGCGCTCGTGCGAGTGTCCACCCACACAGCGCCGAGTAGGCACTGAGTCCGGGTGCGCGCACTCCGGTGAGATCGATCGAGCTCTTCATGTCTCGCAATTGCCGAACGTAGAAATCTCGATTTCGATACTTCGTCCAACCAAGGAAGAGATCGCTCGCCGCCTGCATATATCGCTGGCCGACAACAACACGCTGACCCTGGTTCGCGAACAGGGATTTGCCCACATAGGGCTCCAAAACTGAATGGTTGGCCTCCTTGATCTGGAGGAACAGCGGATCGTCATCCTCAGCATCGGCCGTGCATAGCGCGATGTGACAGTGCGTACCGACACTGCCGACGCCCACGGCTTTCCGGGCGACATCAACCAGCTCGAAGCGCTCGAACAACAACCGACGTTCGTCGGCGAGTGTTTGACGGTACCGATCGACGATGACCTGCACCGTGTTCCCCGCGGTGGACGACTCAAGATGCTCAATGATCGGCGGGTCATCAACGATTCGACGCCGACCATCGACGACCTCGGTCATCTTTGTCATCGCCTGCATGGTGTCGCGCCGACGGGCCTTTTCTGCGATCTTCAGTCCAAAGGGACGGACCTCCGGAGGAAGGAGTGGAATGATCGTGTCGATATCGACGCGCGAATACCAGACTTCCAACTGGGACATCTGTGCGTAACGCCCCATCATCATCCGATACACGCCGACGCTTTGCATGACGGCCTCGGAGCACGACGCTTCACTGAGTCCTGCGTCACGCCCCGCCAACACGATGCTCGCGGCCAGCCGCTTGATATCCCACTCCCACGGCCCGGGGATGGTCTCATCGAAATCGTTGACATCGAAAAGCAGGTTGCGCTCGGGTGAGGCGAACAGACCGAAGTTCTGAAGATGAGCGTCGCCACAGGCCTGAACACTCAGACCTGTGATTGGAGTCGTTGAGAGATCGCTGGCCATGACGGCGGCTGCTCCCCGGAAGAACGCAAATGGCGAAGCGACCATTCGTCCCCAGCGAAGCGGAATGAGTTCCGGATACCGATTTCGATTTTGTGCCTTGAGGATCCGAAGGGGGTCGGGCCGATCAGTGGGGGGAACCCACGATCCATGAGAGGACCGACGGGCTACCTGGCGCCGCTCGCGCCCCCTGATCCCACGCTCAGATCTGGACAGCAGGAGACCGGTGTGGTGAATCGCCGGTCGCAGTGGATTCCCGATCTCGGGATCGCTCCCGTCGATCGAGGAGTTGGTCGCCATCGTCACAGGAAGATCGGGCATGGCGCAGACCGTACTCACTCCCCGCCCGGTACGGGGCCCTTCCGGAGTTGTGTAGTTTCACTCCCCATGGCAGAACTTGAGATTCTCACCTGGCCCCTCTACGGCGAAGCCTGCAAGAGCCTCGCTGATCAGGTGGCCGACGACGACTTCCGGCCAGACCTGATCCTGTCAATCGCTCGTGGTGGCCTTCTCATCGCCGGGTCTCTGGCGTACGCGCTCGGCGTCAAGAACCTCCACGTGATGAACGTCGAGTATTACACCGGTCAGGGCGAGCGCCTCGAGTTCCCGGTGATCCTTCCTCCGCCCCTCACGCTTGTCGATCTTGAGCACGCAAAGGTGCTCATCGCTGATGACGTGGCCGACACAGGTGCCACACTCGAGATGGTTCGCGATTACGTGAGCCCGCAGGTAGCCGAGATCCGCACCGCCGTGCTGTATCAGAAGACCATCTCGACAATGAACTGCGATTACGTCTGGCGTCACACCGATCTCTGGATCGATTTCCCGTGGTCATCCCAATCAGCTCTGGTGACTCCACATGATTCAGACCAACGGGATACCTGAGCCGTCGGTGCTCCTTCCAATGTGTCCTTGAAGCAGCCGCGTCAGCGCTCTTCCCGTTCGTAGGGGCGTCCCAATGCTGCTGGTGAGCCGAGTCGCTTGCTGATCCTCGAGTTCGACACGATCACCAGCACCACGATGGTCGCCACGTAGGGCAGTGCATCAAGCAACGCCGTCGGGACATCGATACCTCTCGCTTGCAGCGTGAAACTGAGGCTCGAAAGGGCTCCGAACAGATAGGCGCCGACGAGGGTGAGATCGGGTCGCCAGAATCCGAAGATCACAAGCGCAAGAGCGATCCAGCCCTCCCCCGACGTGAGACCATTGGCCCACGTGGGGACGATGGTCAACGAGAAGCAAGCCCCTGCGACACCCGCGAGCATCCCGCCAGCGATGACATGCCCGTAGCGGTAGCGGGTGACAGAGATGCCGACGGAATCTGCGGTCTGTGGAGACTCCCCCACGGAACGCAGATGTAGGCCCATCCGCGTGCGGAAGAGGTACACCATCACGAGAACCACCAGCACCCAGGACAGATACGTAAGCAAAGTCTGATCGAACAGGATCGGTCCTAGCACCGGGAACTTCTTGAGCCCGAACAGATCCATGCGCCCGAACTGGTTCATAGCCGGCTGCTTTCCGAGACCCCACACATTCGCGAGATACGACGAGAGACCGGCCGCTCCGCCGAAGATCGTGAGCGCCAACCCGGAAATGATCTGGTTCACGCGCAACGTGATCACGAGGAAGGCATGGATCGCCGCTCCGAGACCGGCTGCGACCATGGCGGCCAGGAGCGCGATCGGAAGCACCACTGCAGCGGGACCATCGAGATTTGCGGCGACCATTGCTGCGCTTACCGCTCCGAGCAGCATCATGCCCTCGACACCGAGGTTGATGACCCCGGAGCGTTCGGCAAGCAGTTCGCCGACAGCAGCGAACACCAGCGGAGTGCCATAGAAAATGGCTGAAGCAAAGATGATGACGAAGAGATTGCTGTTCACGCTCATGACGCAACCGCCTGCCGTCGGGTATTGACGATGCGGTATCGCACCAACACCTCGCCGCCGAGAGTGCAAAACAGGATGAGCCCTTCGAGGGTGCCGACGAGTCCGGCCGGAAAGTCGGGGCCCTGCAGGGCGTATCCGGCATTGGTGATACCGCCGAGAATGATGGCGACGAACACCACGGCAATCGGATTGAGCCGAGCGAGCGCGGCAACCACGATGCCGGCGTAACCGAATCCAGACTGCTGGAGTCCCTTCGGGTCGAGGACATGGCGGAAGTTGCCGACATCGGCAGCACCGCCGAGCCCGGCCAACCCACCGGAGAGCATCGCGACGGCGACGATGACGCGTGCGGGACGCATCCCGGCATAGCGAGCAGTACTGGGTGCACCTCCGACCACTCGCATCTCGTAGCCGAACCGCGTGCGTCGCTGCAGCACGTGGAGCCAGATCGCGACCACGGCGCCAAGAAGGAGGCCGAACGGAACGACAAGGTTTCCGAGGTCGAATGAGGGCCACTGCGCCGACAACGGGATGATCTTGCCTTTCGGGAACACTGCGCCGGTGCCGCCGAGCTCACGCCAGAAAGAGTCGCTCTCGAAGATGAGATACGTGGCCCCGATACCAGCCACGTAGTTGAGCATCAACGACGTGATGATCTCATTCGTGCGGAAATAGGCCCGAAGAATTCCCGGGATGAATGCCCAGAGAGCACCTCCGACGGTTCCGGCAAGAACCATGGCGCCAACGGCGATCCAACTCTGTGCATCGGCTCCCAGAGAGAGCGCGATTCCCGAGGCGAAGATGGCACCGACGTAAAACTGTCCCTCACCGCCGATGTTGAAAAAACCCACCTTGAAGGCAACAGCTGCACACAGACCCGTGAAGAGCAGTGGTGTGGCGGAAATGAAGGTGCCGCTCAGAGACCCGGTATCGAGAAAGCCACGTTCAAGGATCCGCTGGTAGACCGAGATCGGATTTTGGCTCGTGATCAGCAGAACGATCGACCCCACCAGAAGCGCAGCGATGAATGAACAGACGGGAACCGCCCAGTTCATCCAACGCGGATTGTCGACCCGAGGCTCGAGACGAAGACCGACGCGCGATGCGAGACTCATGCGACATCCTCGGCAGTGCCGCCGCCCATGAGAACTCCGATGGAGGCGACTGTGGCGTCAGCGGCATCGACAATCCCGGTCACTGATCCCTCGTACATGACGACCACCCTGTCAGCGAGCGCGAGCACCTCATCAAGATCCTCACTGACCAGAAGCACACCAACGCCCTCGGCGGCAGCGTCGAGAAGAAGTTGATGCACCGTGGCCACTGCTCCGATATCGAGCCCCTGTGTGGGAGTTGAGACCACCAGAACTTTCGGGCGACCGGACATTTCACGAGCGAGAAGGACCTTCTGAACGTTTCCGCCAGAGAGGCGTCGCGTAGGGGTCTGACTCGAGGGTGCACGAACGTCGAACTGCTCCATCAACGAAGCTGCTTCAGCGTCGATAACTGACGACCGGAGGAACGGGGGCCTCGCCACCGGTGGCCGACGGTATCGCTTGAGCACGAGGTTCTCAGCGATCGAAAGATCCGGTGCTAGGCCGGTACCGAGGCGGTCCTGCGGAACATACGCGACGCCCATACGGATGGGATGGCGGGCATCAGCGCGGTCCATGGTTTCGCCGTCAACCTCAATGCGTCCCGATGTGCGTGGACGGAGACCAGCAAGGACTTCAACGAGTTCACGCTGGCCGTTGCCGGCCACGCCAGCGACAGCCACGATCTCGCCGCCGCGAACGTCAATTGAGACAGAGCGAAGCGCCGGAAGACCACGATCGCCCTCGGCACCAAGATCGTTGACAGAGAGAACGATCGGTGCTCCGGGCAGAGCACCAACTCCGCGCCGCTGGACCCGCTCGACCTCGCGTCCGACCATCACAGCAGCGAGTGACTCGCGTGTGGCCCCAACGGCATCGATGGTCTCGATGGATCGACCCTGGCGAAGCACGGTGATCCTGTCGGCGATGGAGATGACCTCGCCGAGTTTGTGGGAGATGAAGATGACTGATCGGCCCTGGCGAGTGAGGGAGGTGAGCGTTTGTGAGAGCGCATCGGCTTCGAGCGGCGTGAGAACCGCGGTGGGCTCATCCATGATGAGGATCCGCGCGTCTCGATAGAGCACCTTGAGTATCTCGACCCGTTGCTGCTCTCCAACCGAGAGTTGCCAGATTCGGGCCCGTGGATCAACGCTGAGTTCAAACTGTTCACCAAGTTCGACGATCCGGCTTTCGACCGATGCCATGTTGAGCAGCACTCGCTCACCGTCGCGAGCCGCGCCAAGAGCGATGTTTTCTGCGACGGTGAAGGTCGGAATGAGCCGGAAATGCTGGTGGACCATTCCGATCCCGGCGTCGATTGCATCTCGCGGAGATTCGAAGGACACACGCCGACCGGAGAGCTCGAGATGACCTGAGTCCGGACGGTAGAGCCCGGTGAGGATATTCGAGAGCGTGGTTTTCCCAGCCCCATTTTCTCCGAGAAGCGCGTGAACCTCGCCGACTCGCACATCGAAATGCACGTCGTCGTTCGCGATCACACCTGGGAATCTCTTGGAGACGCCGAAGGCGGCCACCGCCGGAGCGGTGACCGCCTTCGAGTCGACAACAGTCGTCATTGAAGCGAGTGAAACGATCAGCCCTTGGGGCTGCCGTCGATACCCTTCACGAAATAGCTCATGGTGTAGAGATCCTTCAGCGTGAGGGTCTGGCCCTTCTTGATCTGGACCTTTCCGTCCTGATCCTCACGGTCTGAGAGACCCCAGTACCAGCCGAAGCTCTTTGTGGAGGCAGCCTTGGCCTGCTCGGCCTGGATGGCGGACTTGCTCTCCGCGCTCACAATTGCGCCGAACGGTGCCATGGTGGTGAATTCATCGCCGATGGTTCCGTAGTAGTTCTCCTGTGACCACTTACCGTCACGGATCGAGTTGAGCTTCTCGGTGTAGTACGGGCCCCAGTTGTAGACGGCCGTGGTGAGCCACACAGTCGGGTAGGCAGCGGACTGATCGGAGTCGTAGCCGACCCACGGGATGTTGTTGGCTTTGGCCACTTCACCGGCGGTGGGGCTGTCCTGATGCGAGAAGATCACATCGACGCCACTCGCCACAAGCGACTCAGCGGCCTGACGCTCGGCGGCAGGGTCGAACCAGCTCTTGGTCCAGACGACCTTCACCGTGGCTGCGGGGTTGACTGACTGTGCGCCGAGTGCGAAGCCATTGATCTGACGGATGATCTCGGGGATCGGGAACGGTGCCTCAACGCCAATGACGTTGTTCTTGGTGGCAGCACCAGCTGCCATGCCTGCGAGATACTGCGTGTCCTCGCCGGCGCCCCAGTACTCGTCGTAGTTCGACGAAACCGAGCTTGCACCGTTGATCGTGATGTCGTCACCGGTGGCCTGCACGAACTTGACCTCGGGGTACTTCTTAGCGGCCGCCTGCATGGCATCCTTGAACCCGTAGGAGGTTGCGAAGATGACGGTATTGCCGTCCTTGACGAGATCGTCGATGACCTGCGCAGTCGCCGGGCCCTCAGGCACGTTCTCCTTGTAGGTGGACTCGAGGTTGGCTCCAAGAGCCTTTGCCGCGTCCTCGCGACCGCGATTATGAGCCTGAGTCCAGCCACCATCGTTGATGGGACCGACATAGATCCACGCGGCCTTGGTCGGGCCGCTGGGCTTCGCAGTGTCGTCAGACGACTTCGAACTGCTGCAGGCCGCTGTGAACAGACCGAGCACAGCAACAAGTGCGATGGTGGCGATGCCGGCCTTGCGGACCGTTCGCCGGCTGGAGGTGCTTCCTCGTGAAACCATGATCTCCTCGTTGGACATGACCGTCCCTCGCGGACGACCTGTAGGCGGCGAAACTACCCCATCGGCGCCACCCAACTGGTGATTGGAGTGTGAACGCTGTGTTGCGGCGCAGCTCGCTTCCAACAGATTGTGCGTTTGCGATCCAGCTAGGGTCGTCCTGTGCCCGATTGGCTCGTTCCGTACCTCGATCCATGGACCACTCCGGCAGCACTTTGGTTCATCGTTGTTGGCGCAGCAGCCGCTCTTCAGCTGCGTGGACGCGGCCTCGCCGTCCTCGCGGCCTCCGTCGCTGTGGCCATCGCCATCTGGAAGGCGTGGGCGATCGGACCACCCAACGGTCTTCTGGATCTCACCATCTACGCAGGATCAGCCAGGGCTTGGCTGGACGGGAACTCACTGTTCTCGTATCACTCACCAGTCTTCAACCTCTCTGCGACGTACCCGCCGATCGGAGTTCTCCCCTTCAGCCTGCTCTCGCCGCTGCCGCCGCAGATCCGCGAGGTGCTTTTCACCGTTATGAGTATCGGGGCCATTGCGTTCAGCGCTGGGTGCGCAGCTGTCCTCGCCGGCGTTGATCGTGCTCAGCGGTTCAACTGGATGCTCTGGGCGTCTGCTCTGGCGATTGTGACTGTCCCTGTATGGCTGACCCTGCGTCAGGGTCAGGTCAACGCGCTTCTCTGGGCGCTCGTCCTCGGTGACGTGCTCCTCATCCACCGCCGATCCAAATATGCCGGAATCGCGATCGGGATCGCCACCTCGATCAAGTTGGTCCCCGGGTTGTTCATCGTGTGGTTGATCCTTGCTGGTTGGCGACGCCCAGCGATCCGTGCGGCGCTGACTGCACTGGCTCTCACCGGACTCGGATGGATCCTTGCCCCCGAGGATTCACGCCAGTACTGGACCGAGCTCCTCTGGCATTCCGAGCGCGTGGGTCGACTTGATGACGCCCGTAACAATTCAGTACTTGCTGGTCTTTCCCGAGTACTCGAGCCCGGGGTGCCGAGGACCATTCTGTGGCTCGGCATCTGCTCGCTGCTTCTCATCTTCGGATTTCGCAGAGCGCTACGAGCGGGACGCCAGGATGATCTCCTCACCGCCGTGACGATCGTCGGTTGCCTTTCAGCGTTGCTGAGCCCGATCTCCTGGACCCATCACCTCGGGTATCTCGTGCTCGCACTCGCCTCGGTGCATCAACTCACGCGAGGGAACTTGGTGCGTAGATCCGCCTTTGTTCTGCTTGTCATCGCAGTCATTGACCCGGGCCACCTCGGTGATGACGCGTTGATGTCAACTCTGAGAATGGTCCTGATGATGGTCGTGGCGCTTGCTCTGCCGATCCGACCGGGCCGAAGCGGCTCGATGCTGGAGAAACGTCGGTCGCGTGAGCCCCTACCTGCAGGTGACGCTCCGACAGACACGAACGCCGAAGAAATCTTCGAAGCAGTAGAAGGCCCAAGTCAGACGGCGAGCACTCCGAGCAGACGGTCCACGAACTCCTGAGCCCCAGCATCGATGGCCGAGCGCTTGATCGCGTATCCGCCGATCACGTCGGCACCGCGTGACTCCATGATCGTCGTGAGCTTCTCGAGGGTCTTTCCCGTTTCGATGGCATAGGTGCAGAACACCGCACACCGTTTGCCAGTCATGAACGGGAGCTTCGAGAGGCGATCGCCACGGGCCGGCTTCTGACCGAAGAGGAAGAGGCCATCGGTCCAGCTTCCAACAATGACGAGATCAGCGTCGGCGAGAGCCTGGAAATCGATCTTCGTGGTGGAGCAGGCCACCGCATCAACGCCGGCCTCCACCAGATGCTCAGCAATACGAATCGCAGCCTTCTCGGTATTTCCGGTGAGGCTCTCGTGAATCACCACAGCGTTCATAGGGGGATCTCCTTGCGATGTCGACTGCTCGATCGTACCTCGCAGGTCAACATTCCTGTGCTCGCACCCGAGTGATGGCACACTTCGACTCGTGAACGTCCTCAGCGCGCTGCCTTGGTGGGTCCTCGTCCCGGGGACACTCCTCGTGATCGCCACGATCGCATTCCTCCTCCGATCGATGTTCGAGATTCTTCTCGGATCCTCGAAATCTCAGGCAGCATCGTTTGCCGCTCCGTTGATGCCGGCACTCGGCGTCCTCTTCGCCTTCATGTCTGGTTTTGCGATCACCGCTATGTGGGGTGGCCATACCGCCGCCGAGCTCACCGTGAGCAAAGAGGCGACTGCGAGCGATCAGCTCGCCTGGGCAGCGACGGCACGAAACGTTGATACGCAATCGATCCAAACCGCACTCGTGCGCTACATCGACTCCGTGGTTGAGTCGGAGTGGCCACTTCAGAGCCAAATGTCGCAATCACTGAATCGCCAGAGCGCCGATATCAAGAATCTCCAGCAGGCGGTGAGGTCCTCGGCATCGGACCCGACCGTCGGGCAGGCGGATGCAGCCGCTCTCATCAACGGCGTCGATGACCTCTCGACGCAGCGGGCAGCCCGTCTTGGTGCATCGAAAAGCTCAATGCCACTCGCGCTCTTCATCGCTCTGGTCGTCTCCGGTTTGGCACTCTGCCTGAACGCCTTGTTCGTCTCGGTGGCAGGTGAGCGACGTTCACGTATGGTGACGTATTCGATCATCGTCGTCGTCGCTCTTGATCTCGCAGTTCTTCTGATCCTCGCCGGCCCGTTCACCGGCTCACAACAAGTGTCAAACTCACCGCTCATCGAGGTCCGCGAGCAGATCATCACCGGCCAGATGAGTTCAGAGGTTCTCCCCAACTGATCCACCGTTCGTCGGGCTGCCCGCCTCGGCGATACGGTTCGGGCATGGCTGACTTCCAGTATCAGGACCTTCTTCCGCTCGGACCCGACGACACCGAGTATCGGCTCATCTCGACCGAGGGAGTCAGCACCGTCGAGACTCCCGTGGGTGAGTTCCTCAAGGTTGAACCCGAGGCGCTCCGGAGGCTCAGTGCGGAGGCGATGTTCGACATCAACCATTTTCTTCGTACCGGCCATCTGGCCCAACTCCGTTCGATCCTCGACGATCCAGAGGCGTCGGGTAATGACAGGTTCGTTGCGTACGACCTACTGCAGAACGCGAACATCGCCGCTGGTGGGGTGCTGCCGTCATGTCAGGACACCGGAACCGCAATCATCAAGGCAAAACGCGGTCAGTTCGTTCTCACCAAAGGCGGTGACGAGGCTCATCTCGCCCGCGGCGTCTACGACACCTATCTCCACGACAATCTGCGTTACTCGCAGATGGCGCCGCTCGACATGTACCGCGAGGTCAACACCGGGACCAATCTTCCGGCCGAGATCGACATCTCTGCCGTCGACGGCGCCGCCTACAAGTTCTTCTTCATGGCCAAGGGTGGCGGTTCGGCCAACAAGAGCTATCTCTTCCAGGAAACCAAGGCGTTGCTGAACCCGGCCTCACTTCTCGAGTTCATCGCCCAGAAGATGGATCTTCTTGGAACTTCGGCGTGTCCCCCGTATCACCTCGCTGTCGTGATCGGCGGCACCTCTGCGGAGTTCGCACTGAAGACAGCGAAGATGGCGTCGGCTCGTTATCTCGACTCCCTTCCCATCACCGGGAACGATCTGGGACGCGGTTTCCGTGATCTCGAACTCGAGGCAGCGTTCCTGGATGTTTCCCGTCAATCTGGCATCGGCGCCCAGTTCGGCGGCAAGTACTTCTGCCATGACGTCCGCGTGATCAGGCTTCCCCGACACGGCGCTTCCTGTCCGGTCGCCATCGCGGTCTCCTGCTCTGCCGATCGACAGGCCCTGGGCAAGATCACTTCGGAAGGCATTTTCCTCGAGAACCTCGAACGCGATCCTGCCCAGTTCCTCCCCGAGGTCACTGACTCGCATCTCGACGACGACGTGGTGAAGATCGACCTCAACCAGCCGATGAGCGAGATCCGCGCCGCCCTTTCGCAACTTCCGATCAAGACTCGGCTATCGCTTTCGGGACCGGTTGTCGTCGCACGCGATATCGCCCACGCAAAACTGAAGGAACGCATCGACGCTGGTGAAGGACTTCCGCAATATCTGAAGGATCACTGCGTGTACTACGCCGGCCCGGCAAAAACTCCTGAGGGTTACGCGTCGGGCTCATTCGGACCGACAACCGCCGGTCGTATGGATTCCTACGTCGACCTCTTCCAGGAACACGGTGGCAGCTTCGTGATGCTCGCCAAGGGCAACCGCTCAAAGGCGGTCACCGATGCGTGTAAACGCCACGGCGGCTTTTACCTCGGATCCATCGGCGGACCCGCCGCAAGGCTGGCCCAGGACTGCATTCGTTCGGTCGAGGTTCTCGAGTATCCCGAACTCGGGATGGAAGCCGTTTGGAAGATCGAGGTCGAGAACTTCCCGGCCTTCGTGGTGGTCGATGACAAGGGCAACGACTTCTTCCAGGAAGTCATCGCCAGCCGACCGGTGACCCTCAGCTGAGTTCGATCCAGCCCGGCCAGTTTCTCAGCTGCGGCGGGGCGGCGGGCTCCACGGCTTGTCGCGGAACATGTCGCGAATGTCCTGCTTGAGCACCTTACGAAGCGTTTGGTTGCGCGGAAGTTCGTCGAGGATCTCGAGCTGTTCGGGAACCTTCTGCATCATGAGATCGGCAGCCTTGAGATAGGAGACCATCTCTTCGAGTGTCAGGTCATCAGCACCCGGAACTCGTTCAACCACAGCACACACGCGCTCACCGCGTTCACGGTCAGGTAGTCCGACGACAGCAACGTCGTTGACGAGCGGGTGCTGGTAGAGGAGGTCCTCGATCTCCTTGGCCGAGATGTTTTCGCCCTTTCGGATGATGACGTCCTTCAGTCGGCCGGTAAGCACGACGTGTCCGCTCTCGTCGATATGACCGAGATCCCCGGTACGGAACCAACCGTCACTGTCGAACGCATCGGCGTCGAGCGAGGAGTCGGTGTATCCCTTGAATACCATCGGGCCCTTCAGACGGACCTCGCCGTCCTCGCCCGGGCCGCACACACGGCCATCGGCATCGACCATACGAATGTGGATCCCGGTGACCGGGGCACCATCGGAGAACATCAACTGATCATGGGTGTCGGTGGGGCCACCCTGGGCGATCATCGGGCATTCGGTCATGCCATAGCCATGACAGACGGGGATCCCCATCTCTTCGAGAACCTCGACGAACATCTCAGGTGGCTTCGGAGCCCCTCCACCCGACAGCAGACGCAGTGACGGGATGATCGGAACACCCGGCTGTGTGCGTTGCTTGGCGAGGTACATCTGGTAGAAGGCGGGGCCTCCACCGGCCATTGTTGCGCCCTTGCGACTGAAGAGATCGACGGCCGCCTCGAGCTGGAATGCTTCGACGATCACTGCGCCACAGCCACGGTAGAGCAGCATCATCAGGTAATCGGGACCAGCGATATGCGCGTACGGAAACGCGATTGAACCGACATCGTCGGTTGTGAGCTCAAGCGCATCGGCGAGACCGAGCCCGCCCGCCATCAGAGTGCTGTCGCTGTGCTTCACGCCCTTCGGAGCCGACGTGGTTCCCGAGGTGTAATAGATCCAGCGAACGCCCTCGCCATCGGTAGGGGCCGGGGGCAGGGTGCTGGGGTCCCCGCTTGGAAGCGAGTCGTAGGTGACGAGAACAGTCGGAGCAACCCCGTGATCGGCCGCAATGCGCTCCGCCATGGCTACGAAGTCGAACCCGTTCCAATCACCGGGAACACAGAGGAACTCGGCACCGGTCTGCCCAACGACGAAGCCCACCTCACGGTCGCGGTAGATGGGAATGATCGGATTTTGGACTGCGCCGAGACGAGCGAGGGCGAGCGACAGGGCGACTGTCTCGATGCGGGTCGGCAATTGCCACGTAACTCGGGTACCGGCAGTAACGCCCATGCCGTGAAGACCGGCGGCGGTGCGCTCCGCCAGATCGCGGAGGGCACCAAAGGTGATCTCACGGTCGTCTTGGTCGATGAGCACAACGACATCGGGCGAGGCTGCAGCACGCGCCTCGAGCAGCTCCCACATCGTCGTCGCCTGAAGCATCGTTTCCTGTGAACTCACGGTTCCTCCTCTGATCGAACCTCTCCATCATTGCGCGTGGAACGCGGTCCGTCGCAGTTGGCCGATCGCCGTCGAATGGTCGTGGCAGGATGCTCGCATGACCGAGATGATGAAGGCCTACCGAATCGTCGAATGGGAGCACGCTCCCGAACTCACTGAAGCTCCCGTGCCGGAGCCCGGACCTGGCGAAATCGTCGTGCGAGTGGCCGGTAACGGACTCTGCCATTCCGATGTGGGCATGGCTCAGATGCCAGGAGCCATCGCCGACATGATCGGTTGGAAATTGCCCTTCACCCTCGGCCACGAGGTGGGTGGCCATGTGGCGATGCTCGGAGCGGGAGTCACGGCCTTCGCCGAGGGCGACGCCGTGGCAGTCATTTCCCCACACTCCTGCGGAACCTGCCGCTGGTGCGTCAGTGGCCAAGACTGTTTGTGCGATGACTCGATCGTTGGGCGCGGGTACGGCATCGATGGTGGGCTGGCCCGATACGTGCTCGTCTCATCCACCCGCGAACTCATTCGCCTCGAGGGCCTCGATCCTCTGCACGCCGGACCTCTTACCGACGCTGGGTCGACATCGATGCACGCAGTGAAGCGAGCGCTGCCCCGAATCCAACCGGGAGGCAACGTCGTCGTCATCGGTGCCGGAGGACTCGGGGCGTTCGCCATCCAGTTCCTGCGCGAACTCACCAGCGCCCACATCATCGCTGTCGACATGGCACCGAAGCGTCTTGCATATGCAAGAGAACTCGGAGCCTCGACCACGATGGAGGGCGTCACCGATGACACCGCAGGCGACATTCTCCGGATCACCGGCGGGGGTGCCGATGCGGTGTTCGACTTCGTCGGAATCGACGACACCATCAAACAAGGCCTGAGGAGCACCGGACGCGGTGGTGCGTACGCACTCATCGGCGCGGCGAACGGAACGCTGCGGGGCGCCGACTGGTTCAGTTCGCTTCCCAAGGATGGAGAGGTCTTCTCCTTCCAAGCATCGAACATCGCTGATGCTCTTGACGTGTTCGCTCTCGCAAATGCCGGACGCCTGCAGATCGACATCGATGTCTTCCCACTCGATCGAGTGGCCGAAGCCTATGAACTGATGGAAGCTGGCGAACTGCGGGGCCGGGCTGTCGTTGTTCCCGACTGAGCCTCAGGCTTCTTCGTATCTCAGGCTTCTCTGTCCGACCTGAGATACGGAGTCGACTGCAGGTCGTCGACGAGGCGGACGAGCAGTATCCCGAGCTGCTCACGTTCCTCATCGGTCCAGGAGGCGAGCGCACGGCTGAGCTGGGCGTGTCGCACGCGTTCGAAGCGACGGGCCACGTCTTTGCCGCGTTCCGTGGCCTCGACCAGCACGATGCTTCGGTGTTGTGGACTCGGAGCGCGCACCACAAGGCCCTCGGATTCAAGCATCTTGATCTGACGACTCACCGCACCGGTATCCATGCGAGCGGAACGGGCGAGATCACCAACGGGTAACGGATCCCGATCAGCCAGCGCACGCAGAACGTTCATCGCCTGCTCGGAAAGTTCGACCCCTGCGGCTCCGGCCATCCCCACGTGTACCCCTCGACTCGAGAGCAATCGCCCGAGCCGGGTGATGCCGAGTCGCACGGCGACGAGCTGATCCTCGATCTTTGGCTTCTTGGACATGATCGGTGATCAGCTCGCGCCGTTGCGGATCAGGCTCGTTGGAACGCCGGGCTCTGGTGGTCGGGGACCACTGTGAGCGGCTCGGCAAGATCGGCCACGGTGGGTCCAATCTTTGCCGCGATGGGCTTGAGGGCCTCGAGGTCGAATCCGTACACAGACGCTGCGTTCTCGGAGAGGATCTTGCGCATGTCCGCTTCGCTCCAGCCCTTGAAGCTATGTCGAAGCGACTCGCGGGAGAGCGGCGAGCAAGCCTCATTGTGCGGGTAATCGCTCCCCCACATGATCTTGTCGATACCGATGTCGTGGAAGGTGGAAGCTTCACCAGGCGACGGGAAACTTGCTCCGAGGAAACAGTTGCGCCGGAAGTAGTCGCTCGGCCGATGCGGGAGCGCCCCGGACTTCGGCATGCCGATCTCACCGATTCGACCATTCACCATCGAGTTATGGATGTCGTCCATGCGGGTGAGCGCAGGAGGAAGCCAAGAGGTTCCCTGCTCGGTCATGATGAACTTGAGGCCAGGGAATCGTTCGAACACGCCCGCCATGATCAGGTGCCAGATCGCCCTGTTGGCGAAGAACCCGGACTCGAGTACGAACATCGTGATCGCCGAGTCATGCTTGCCGTAGTTCGGGATGCCACTGCCACCGGCATGGTGGGTGATCGACATGTCGAGGTCTTGGCACACCGCCCACAGTGGGTCGTAGATGGCAGAGAACAACGGATCGATCCACGGCGTGTCGGGCGAGACTCCGGGCAGCAGGATGCCGCGCAGACCCTGCTCACGCGCCCACTTCACATCGGCGATGGCTTCGTCGACATCGTTGAGCGCGATCTGGGCGAGCCCGGCCCTGCGCTCCGGTGACTCAGCGACGAAGTCGACCAGCCAGCGATTGTGTGCACGGAGCCCGGCGAGACGCCTCGGGAAGTCCGCCGTCGAGGGAGCGGGAGCAATGACCACGCCGGTTGGGAAGAACGGAGGAACGGTGTTGGGGAAAAGCACCTCGGCGGCAACACCTTCAGCGTCGAGATCGCCGTTTCGTCGTTCGGTATCCCAGTTCCGGGTTCGACCGTCGTCCTGGAGATCACGGAACGGGTTCTTGTACTCGCCGCGCCAGGCGTCGAACTCAACCTGCATCTCCGCCGTGAGGTACTCGCGGTACTGGGCGTGACTTCCACCGGCGTGGCCGTCAGCGGAGATGATCGTGTAGCGGTCGTCTGCTGCCATGAGGACTCCTCAGGAGAATGATCAGTGCGTGGTCCGGTCGAACCCGCAGACGAACGGTACACCTATGAGTCTTGACTGAATCAACACTGGCGGTGTGAATTCTGTCTCTTCGTCTCCGGTGATGGCGAGGGCGAGGGATCGGGATAGCCAGGCCTCCCTGCGGCGCCGATCACTTCAGCCGTGCGTACGGGAGCGTGACCCCGTCAGCTGTCGCATGAAAAGAGATCTCCACAGCAGCGCCAACGAAGAGGGCCTCGGTCTCACAGTCGATAACGCACGTGAGCAGGAACCAGCCCTCCGAAAGTTCGATGATCGCTGGCGCGTAGGGAACCTGAAAATCCTGAGTCACCGGACGCCACACAATTGTGTAGCTGTGAATCACTCCCGTTCCCGAACTCGACTCCCAGACCAACGTGTCCGCCCCGCACGCGGAACAGACCGCCGCCGGTGTGTGCACGGGATGGGAACACGACATGCAGCGCTGGAAGCGGAGCTCACCGCGTGCACAGCCTTCCCAGTAGGGCTCGGAGAAAATCGACGTCGCAGGCGCAGTGATCGGTCCGGGTTGGGCGTGCAATCGGGTCATGGCTCCCCCGTTCCGAGCACGATCACGTCGGTGAACATTGCGCCCGAGCCACCACCGGTACACATCGCGATCTCGGCACCGGCAACTTGCATCGATGAACAGGTGCCACGCAACTGCTGCACGCCCCTGATGACTCGCTGGAGCAACTGCACCGCCGCTCCCCCGTGGCTGAACGACATGGTTCCGCCATCGGTGGTGATCGGAAAACGGCCGCCAGGTTCGATCGCTCCGGAGAGAACGAAATCGCCCCCCTCCCCCACTCCGCAGAAACCGAACGCCTCGAACTGACGAATGATCTCAAAGGAGAACGGATCGTAGAACTCGCAGACGTCGACGTCTTCAACGCTGATCCCCGCTGCTGAGAAAGCGAGCTCCGAGGCCCGACGACCAACTGTGCCCGCGATCAGATCCGGACGACGACGACCGCCTGTCTCCCAGACCGGCGGGTTCTGATAGGCGGGGCCGAAATGATCGGTACCCCCGCCGAGGACGTGTACGGGTTTCGCCGAACCGCTCGCACGATCCGCCGAGGTGAGGACCATGGCGGTTCCACCCTCGGAGGTCATCGCGCAATCGAGGAGGTGGAACGGGTCGGCGACCATCCGACTCTCGAGCACGTCGGCCACGGTGAAGGGACCCCGGTCGCGGAAAACTGCGTCAGGGTGGACGTGCCCGTTATTGCGGATCACGGCAGCGACATGGGCCATGGACTCTGGGGTTGTGCCATACAGATGCATATGTCGGCGAGCCATCAATGCGAACTCTGCAGCGGTGAACATTCCGAAGGGTGCAACGAACTCATTGGTGGGCCGGGTCCACGGAGCGGTCGAGGATCTCTGGCGATGCGACCCGGCCTCACCGGTCGCAATGAGCACGGTGGTGGCCAGCCCGCATGCGATGGCCATTGCCGCCTCGAGCACTGCAGGGATACCAAGCGGTGAGAGCGACCGCCAGACCGGCCCTATCCGATGCTGATAGATGAAGTCGTTCCCGAACGGGCCAACCACGCCATCGATATCGATCGGATTGAGCCCTGCATCGGCCACCGCCCCGTGGGCCGCTTCAAGCGAGATGCTCCGGGAATCGTGTCCTTCGAGCACCTTTGCCTGACGGGTGTTGTGCACCCCGGTGATCACGACGTCATGAAGCGGATGCTGCTGCATGACTGGGTTCCCCTCTCCGATGACCACTCGCCGTACGAAACCTTCCTAGCATCTGGCGATGACCAGAACAGTCTCTTCCTTCACCGTCGACGTCGGCGGAATCATCCTGCACGGAGATCTCCATCTCCCCGACCCGGAGGTCCATGGCTTCCCCGTTCCGGGGATCGTGATGAGTCATGGATTCTCGGCGACCCGACGTATGGGCCTTCCGGCATTCGCCGAGGCATTTGCTGACGCAGGGTTCGCTGTCGCTCTCTACGACCATCGCTGTCTGGGTGACTCGGAAGGCTCACCCCGGCAGGACATCGACCCTTGGCTCCAGACACTCGATATGCGGCGGGTGCTCGATTGGGTTGCGAATCGGCCAGAGGTCGATGCCGACAGGCTGGCCCTGTGGGGGTCCAGTTTCAGTGGTGGCGAGTCCATCGTGCTCGCTTCCGTTGATGAGCGTGTCCGGGCAGTCATCGCCAATGCACCGTTCGCCGGAACCGGCGGGAACGCCGATACTTCCGCAGATCAGGAGCAGTACGAGCGAATCGCTGCCGTGATCCGCGGCGAGGCTCCGGTGCCGGATCGCATCATCATCGGACCGATGCCCGTGGTGCGCGAACCAGGAGCCAATGGTCCGGCGTTCCTCGACCAGCCGGAGTCCTCGGAATGGTTCCTCAGCGCCGGGCCCGGCACGGGATGGCAGAACACATTCACTGCGTACTTCACAGCTGATCCCAGCTTCGACCCCATGGTCTGTGCAGCTCGCATCGCACCGCGTGCACTGATGATGAACGTGGCGACCGAGGACCGCGTTGCTCCGACAGCGACCGCGCTCGAAGCGTTCGAACGGGCGCAGGAGCCGAAATCACTTTCGATGTTCGAGGGCAACCACTTCAGCGACTACGACGGCGAGATTCGCGATCACTCCATCGCAGTGATGACCGAGTTCCTCGAGAGTCATCTTCGCTGACACGCACCATCACTGAAACGCGAATGCACCGCGAGCCGATCGGCTCGCGGTGCTCGTCGTTCTGCGGCGCGGTGGCGCAGTGTCAGCCGATCAGCACCGGTGGCTGACCGAAGCCCTGAGCCTCGGCCATAGCGAGATAACCCATGAGCGTGAGTGCACCGTCGGTGACCGACTCGACATTTCCATCAGCGTCGAGGTTGAGATTGCAGCCGGTCATGTGGAACCACACCCGGGTATCGTCCTCGACGCACTGCAGCGTGTGAACAGACCCTGCTGGCTCATACAGGAACGAGCCGGCGCGGTTCACGTACTCGTACTCCTTGTATTTCCAGGCACCGCTCGTGGTGTAACCCCACACCGGACCGGTATGACGATGGGCTTGGACCTCAAAGCCGGCTTGGAAGATGTTCTCGATGATCCAGAGACCTTCCTGCTCTTTGACCTGCAGCACACGCAACTTGTTGCCGCCGCCGAGTTCGACGAACGGGATCTGGTCAGCTGAGAGGTGGGTCGCTTCCTGCGTGCTCGGATCGATGATGGCCATTGGATTCCTCCGTGATGGTTGCTGGTGACTCGGGACAATTGTAAGGATTCTGGACGGTCGTAGCTCCCGGTAGCCGAAGAACATTTCCCCGGGCTCGGATGTTGGGTCAGCGAGCACCCCGGATGAGACGTCCGGGTCGGGCGCCCGTGTCGGCGTCGTTCTCGCGGGTGACCGTACCGGCGACGACCGTGGCACGGTATCCAACTGCTCGCTGCACGAGTCGACGGGACCCGGCTGGAAGGTCGTGGAGCACCTCTGGTGGCAGAAGATGAAGGCGCTCAAGATCGATGATGTTGATGTCGGCGCGCAGGCCGGTCTGGAGCCGACCACGGTCCCCGAGACCATAGAGATCGGCGGTATCTGAAGTCTGCATCCGCACTGCTGCCTCGAGAGAGATGCGGGGGCCGCGGGTGCGGTCACGTACCCAATGGGTGAGGAGCATTGTCGGCATCGACGCATCGACGAGCAGACCGCAGTGAGCACCAGCATCGGAAAGACCGATCACCGATGCCGGGTGGGTGAGCATGTCATGGACCCGATCGAGCGAGCCCCCGTCATAGTTGTTGATCGCCGCCATGAGAAGTGCTCGGCCACCATTGGCGAGCATCAAGTCGTACATCACCTCGAGTGGTGTCATTCCCTGCGACACAGCCAGTTGTGCCACGCTGCGATCGGCCGTGGGCTCCTGATCGACTGAATCGTCGATGGGGAAGATGATCTGGCCGGCATTCTGGGCGAACACGGCGATCCCCTCGAAGAGCGCACCTGAAGGAGGAAGATCGACCTCGTCGATGATTGTGCGACGCGTCTGAGGATCCCCCAACTGCCTGACGAGTCCGTCCAAGTCTCCTTCGAACAGTTCGGCCAGCGAGACGAAGGTGGGCCGACGCATGAAGGCATGCGAGGTCTGCAGACCAAGCAGCAGACCCTGGGACTTCGCCGAGACCTGCGGAATGACAGTGGCGCCATCAGCACGAGCGGCAAGGGCGGCGTCGAGGACTTCGCGGGCCAGGCCGGGATTGGTCGGGATTTGCGCGAGAACGGGAGACACCGTGATTCCGAAGTCCAGCGAGAGTCGGCGCATCCAGTCGAGTTCCTTGAGAACCTCCTCGGGATCCTGACTCGTGGTCCCGAGTGGGGCGAGTTGGAACACAACCCGACCGGCTCCGGCAGCCGCAGCAGCAATGGGCCACAACTCATCAGGCCCGGCGAACGTTCCCGGCACATAGTTGCCGTCGGGGGCTTTGTGACTGAATGTCCGTGAGGTGGAGAAGCCGAGAGCTCCGGCAGAGACAGCTTCGGCGACGAGCGTCGCCATCTGTTCAACCTCGGCTGATGTGGGTGTTGTGTCACCAATAGCTCGGTCGCCCATCACCCACACTCGAAGTGCACCGTGTGTGATCTGCGTGCCGACATCCATCGACCACTGGCGAGTGTCGAGGGCGTCGAGGTACTCGGGGAACGTCACCCAATCCCAGGTCATGCCTTCGGTCATCGCCACGCCGGGGATGTCCTCGACGCCTTCCATGAGAGCGACGAGTTGCTCCCGCCGTTCGGGAAGCACCGGGGCGAAACCGACCCCGCAGTTGCCGGCGACGATCGTGGTCACCCCATGTGATGCCGAGGGTTCGAGCACATCGTCCCAGGTGACCTGACCGTCGAAATGGGTATGAGTATCGACAAAACCCGGAGTGACGATCAGCCCTGAAGCATCGATCTCGCGAAGCGCTTCGCCGGCAACGGTGCCACCCACCTGAGCAAGTAGTCCCGAGCGAACTGCGATGTCCCCGATGAATGCCGCGCGACCGGTTCCGTCGACGATCGTTCCGTTCCGGATGATGAGATCGAACATTGCTCCCCCTGTGGTGATCGAGCCTGATGAAGCCTCCCACAACCGGCTGGGCTCGATCGATCCGAAGGAGTTGTCGCTGACTTCTCGACGAGGACCGGGTCGCAACCGGATCTGGGTCAAGATCTAGCGATGGATATCTCGATGACCATGCCAACGATGGTTCCCCACGGACGGAGCGACACCCTTGCGTGGTGTCGTGCTGTTGATGAAGGCCCGTGGGCTTCACTGGCGATCCCCGAGCGAGTCACCTACCCGAGTCACGCATGGTGCGTCGAACTTTCGGCCGCTGCGGCTCTCACCGAGCGAGTTCGGCTCTGGACCACGATCATCGTGCTTCCAGCCCATGACGCTGTCGACGTGGCCAAGCAACTGGCTTCAGTCGATCAACTGAGCGACGGTCGACTCACCGTGGGCATCGGAGTCGGTGGTCGCGAGCATGATTACCGGGCGATCAATGGCTCGTTCGAACGCCGATGGGCACGCATGGACGAGCAGGTCGCAACAATGAAGCGCATCTGGGGTGGAGAGCCACCCTTTGAGGGTGCCGATCCGGTCGGACCGCCTCCGGTGCAGCACGGCGGGCCGCCGTTCGTTGCCGGGGTCATGGGACCGAAGGCACTCGCCCGAGCAGCACGCTGGGCGATCGGAGTCGACGATGGCTCAACCGTTTTCGGCATTGATCCAGCGGCCACCGAGGAGGCGTTCAACCGAATTCGCTCTGCCTGGGCTGAAGCCGGTCGTACCGACCCGCCGCATATTTCAGCGAGCCTCTGGTACGCGCTTGGCGACGGAGCAGAAACCCGCCTCCATGACTACGGGTACTCCTACATGAAGATCTTCGGCGAGGATCTCGCTGGCGTCATGGCCGGGATGCTCGGCACCAACACTCCGGAGTCGCTCCGGAACTCCATCGCAACTCTTGAAGACCTCGGCTGCGATGAGGTGTTCCTCGTTCCGACGACTGCCGATGTGACCGAACTCGCCCGTACACGTGACGCACTGGGGATCTGACATGACAACGCAATCGGAAATGACCTACCGGACCCTCGGCCGCTCTGGCCTCATGGTTTCCACTGTGGGCATCGGCTGCAACAACTTCGGGATGCGTATCGATGCCGACGCAACTCAGCTCGTGGTCGACGCTGCCATCGATGCGGGCATCACCCTGTTCGACACGAGCGACTCGTATGGCGATTCCGAAGTGTTCCTCGCAAAAGCTCTGGGTGCACGACGTGAGCAGGTCGTCATCGCCACCAAGTTCGGGAGCGATCTGCGCGGTGCGAACGGTCCCGACTGGAACGCACGGGGTTCTCGTCGCTACATCCGGAAAGCCGTCGAGCGTTCACTGAAGCGTCTCGACACTGATTACATCGATCTCTATCAACTGCATAAGCCGGATCCGAACACACCACTCGAGGAAACTCTCGCCGCGCTCACCGAGCTCGTTCGCGACGGACTCGTGCGCTACATCGGATCGTCCAATCTCGCCGGATGGCAGATCTCTGATGCGGAATGGTTGGCCCGCACCAATGGCACCGAGCGTTTCATCAGTGCCCAGAATCTCTACAGCTTCATCGAGCGAGGCGTGGAGGCCGAGGTCATCCCTGCATGCGAAACGTACGGCGTGGGAATGCTTCCCTACTTCCCGCTTGCCAGCGGCTTGCTCACCGGCAAGTACCAGCGAGGCCAGGAGCCCCCGACCGATGGACGAATCACGGCTTGGGGAATGACCGGCATGCTCAACGATCGCAATTTCGACATAGTTGAGGCACTCACTGCGTTCGCAACGGAACGCAGTGTGACACTGCTCGACGTCGCCATGGGAGGACTCGCCGCTCAGTCCACCGTTTCGTCTGTGATCGCCGGAGCAACTACTCCAGCGCAGGTGCGGGCGAATGCCGCCGCTGGGCTGTGGGTTCCCACATCTGAAGATCAGAAGGCGCTGCGCGCGCTGCTTCTCTGATCGGTCGAACGACGACCTTCAGTCGGGCAGCGGCCCTACATCGGTGAGCTCAATCGTGTTCCCCGACGGGTCCATGACAAATGCGGCGCGCACTTGAACTCCGAAATCGAGACGGGTGGACGGTTCCCCGGGGAACACGACACCTCGCTCCCGGAGCGCTTCGATGGTGTCCTCCCAGCGCTCGGCCGGGATGTGCAGCGCGAGATGAGGGAAACCGGGACCGGGAACGGGCATGGTGTCACTCTCGATGAAGTGCAGCTGCAGTGAACCAACCCGAAGCCACATACCCGGGATGCCCAGATCCGGACGAGGTAATTCTGTGAGTCCTAGAGCGTCGCAATAGAAGGACCTGGCCTCGTCAAGGTCGGTGGCCACAATGGCCACATGCGAGAACCCTTCGATGATTGGTTGATTCACTGCACGACTCCTTCGGCTCGAAGCGCGGCGATGCGGTCGGCCAAACCGAGTTCCGAAAGGATCTCGTCGGTGTGCTGCCCAAGCGATGGCGACGGTCCGCCGAGTGCGGCGGGTGTTGCGCTGAACCGGGCTGGATGACGCGGCTGACGGAGGCGACCTCCCACCGGATGAACCGATTCCTCGAACAACCCCATGGCGATCGCATGATCGTCCTCATGCATGACGGCGGGAGGCACAACGAGCGCGAACGGCACGTTCAACTGGTCCATTCGCTGCAGGGCCTCGACGCAGGTCATTCCAAGCGTGGCCGCGTGGCACGCCCGCAGGATGTCTGCGGTGAGCTGCGGATGTTTGCGCCGCTCACCGATGGTTGCCACCCGAGGATCGTCATGCCCTTCCACTCCAAGAGCAGTGCACATCCCATGGAAATCGGCATCGGAGGTTGGCGTGGCAATCCCCCACCCATCGGTGAACCGGAACGGTCGCGAGCCCTGGGTGAAGCTTGAGTTCATGGATCCATCGCTGTCGAGCATCACCTCATTGCCCGCGGAATCGGCCCAGAGAAATGAGACAACGGCGTCGGTCATGGAGAGTTCGACATGCTGACCGCCGTGGCCCCGTTCCCTCGCCAGCAAAGCCGCAGTGATGGCCTGCACCGCATACATCGCAGTGATCTTGTCGGCTGCGGTCTGCCGGATGAATACCGGATCGCCGACATCGGGATCGGCCTGGTTCGTGGCGAGACCGGCGTAGGCCTGAATCACGGTGTCATAGGCGCCCTTGTGGGCATAGGGGCCAACAGCGCCGAACCCGGAGAGCGACACATAGATCAGTTCCGGATGCTCTGCGGACAGCGCCTCGTAGCCAAGACCGGCTCGATCAAGGGCTCCCGGTTTGAAGTTCTGGATGAAGACGTCGGCCCCGGCAGCAAGTGCCCGAACGATGGACGCGCCTTCGGCAGTTGTGAGATCGAGGGCGATGGAGCGCTTGCCCCGATTGCAGGCTTGGAACAGCGCCGAGACACCGTTGACCGCGACCCCAACCCATCGTGCGAGGTCGCCGAGGCCGAGTCGCTCGATCTTGATCACCTCCGCTCCCTGATCGCCAAGTAGCGCGGCCGGATACGGGCCGGTGAGTGCAGTGGAACAATCAATGATGCGGATGCCGTCGAGTGCACCAGGCATTGGACCCCCTCGGTCGCGCTCAGGTGATGCGACGGTACCGCCATACGGCGAGCGGCACGAACACGATGAGCATCCCAGTGCACCAGATAAGAGCTGGAATAACCCAGCGCGCCGTGGGACCGCCCTGGGTAAGGGCCCTCACCGAGTTGATGACAAGGCTCACCGGCTGATGCTCGGCGAACGCTCGAAGCCAACCGGGCATCGTGGATGACGGAACGAACGCGGTCGAAGCAAACGTGAGCGGGAACAGGATCGGGAAAGCCATCAACTGGGCGACTTCGCTGTTCGGCGCCGCCAAACCGATGTACGCGAATCCCCACGAGATCACATAGGCGAAGAACAGCATCACGAGTACCGAGCCGAGAAACGCAAACGCATTCGTGTGAATCCGGAACCCGACAGCGAATCCGACAAGGGAGATGATCACGATCACCACGACATTGCGAAGAAGGTCCGATGTGGTCCGGCCGGCGAGTACTGCCGAGCGCGCCATCGGAAGCGAGCGAAAACGCTCGATGAGACCCTTCTGCAGATCCTCCGCGAGTCCGATGCTGGTGTTGATGGAGCCGAACATCACTGTCTGCACGAAGATGCCGGCCATCAGGTAGTCGACATAGTTCATGCCTGGTGTCGCGATCGCCCCGCCGAACACGTAACGGAACAGCAGCACGAACATGATCGGCTGCACGCTCGAAAAGAACAACGACTCAGGGATGCGTAGGTTTGCGATGAGGTTGCGCTCGGTGACCACCATTGCATCACCAATTGTTCGCCGCAGACGCGAACGCTTCATCTGAACAGCCGCTTCAGGAAGCACTGACGGTGTCATGACTCATCCTCCTCGGTGACCTCGGCGCGGCGACCTGTGAGACTCAGGAAGACGTCGTCGAGACTCGGTTCGCGCAGCGCCATGCGGCTGGGGTTCAGGCCAGCGCTGTCCAGCTCGCGCAGAGCGAGCATCACCTGCGAAGGGCCAGAATCCACACTCAGCTCGAGCAACGAGCCATCGACGACAACCCCGCCGTTCCATGAACCACGGAAAAGTGAGGCAGCTCGTTCGGCAGTGTCGGGATCGACGAATCCGAGATCGAGGACCGTTTCGCCGAGATCGGACTTGAGCTCTGCCGATGTTCCTTCCGCTATCACAGCACCACGATCGAGAACCACGATCCGGTCGGCAAGCCTGTCGGCCTCCTCGAGATATTGCGTGGTGAGCAGCACCGTTGTACCGGCGGCCACCAACTCCTCGACAACGGCCCACACCGCGTTGCGGCTCTTGGGGTCGAGTCCGGTGGTTGGTTCGTCGAGGAACAGCACCGGAGGGCGATGCACAAGCGCGGCGGCGATGTCGAGACGCCGGCGCATACCGCCTGAATACGTCTTCGACGGCCGGTTCGCCGCAGCAGTGAGATCGAAGTGCTCGAGCAGTTCATCGGCGATACGTGACGCGTCCCGTCGGGACAACTGCAACAGCTGCCCGACCATCCGCAGATTCTCACGTCCAGTCAGATTCTCATCGACCGCGGCGTACTGACCAGCGAGGCCGATGCTCGACCGGACACTGTTGGGCTGCTTCACAACATCGAAACCGTTGACCGTGGCCCGTCCACTATCGGGCACGAGCGTGGTGGTGAGCACTCTCACTGTTGTGGTCTTGCCCGAACCGTTGGGTCCGAGAAGTCCCAGCACCGTGCCCTGCTCGACTCGCAGGTTGACACCATCAAGGGCGCGCACCTCGGAGCCGAACGTTTTCACGAGGCCTTCGGCCTCAATTGCGTAGTTCATCAATCCTCGTTCGGGGAAAACAACGTCATCCGAACGTTATCTCCCGGCGGGAAAGAAGCCATCCGGCGTCGGTGCGTACCGCCGTATCGCGGTAATGCCCGACCAGTTTCAATTCGGCCTGGGTGTCGGTGTTGACGAAGTACATCCAGTAGGAATCTGCGATGGCTTCATCCGGACTCGAAAATTCCATCGCTGTGCCCGCGATCATGTGCCGGGAGTTGCTTCCTGGCCCGACTCCACCTTCCGCCCGGCGCTGCGCACTGCCGTTCCTGATGTCCTCCCGACCGTGCCTCGGGGAGCCGGGCATGAGCCACTCGGCATCCTCGGTGAAGAGTTCGGCGTACTGATCAACTGTGCCCAGCCCGTCGGCGTACTGGGCAAGCCGAATGATGAGCGAGCGGACGGCCAGCTCGTCGGCAGCAGACTGTCCGGGATCGGAATGACGATTCGGCACGTGGACTCCTTCGATCGGAAGACCCCATTCTCGCAGCAGAAGGCGATGGCCCGTGGCATGAACCGTGGCAGGATTCCCCCATGGAGATCTCAATCGGTGTCGTTCCCGGTCCGGATGCTGTTCGACGAGCGCAACTCGCCGAGGAACTCGGCTTCTCGCGGGTCTGGCTCTACGACTCGGCCGCCATCTATGAAGACATCTGGATGAACCTCACCGAGATCGTGGCGAACACCTCCATCGACGTCGGTACGGCTGTGCTGGTTCCCAACCTCCGTCACGTCATGACAACCGCATCTGCCATCGCCACACTTGAGCGGATGGCTCCGGGCCGCCTCACTGCGGCATTCGGAACCGGCCTCACCGCACGCTGGGTGCTCGGAAAATCAGCGCTCTCCTGGGCGACCCTTCGCTCCTATGTCGAGCAATTACGTGGCCTTCTGCAGGGTGAGACCGTCACCGTTGCCGGGGCACGTGCCCAGATGATCCACCTGCCCCATCTTGCCGCTCAACGGCCGATCAACACACCACTGCTCATGTCTGCGCTCGGCCCGAAGGGGCTCGCCATCACCGCCGAGATGGTGGCGGCCGGAACCGTGGATGGACTCATCGACACCGAAGGTGCCGATGGGCCGTTCGGTCGGAGGGTCCAGATGGTTTCCGGAACGGTCCTCGACAGAGGAGAAGATGGTTCAAGCCCACGCGTACGCGATGCCGTCGGTCCATGGTTCGTGGTCGGGCACCACTATGTCTGGCAGCAGTTCCCCGAGGTTCTATCGGCGATGCCCGCCGGTTCGGAGTGGCTCGCCGGCATTGAGGCTGACCGTCCAGAGGGCGAACGTCATCTGATCGTGCATGAGGGTCATGTCACCGACGTCAGCGCTCGCGACCGTCAGATCATTGATGCAGCGACGGATGAGTCGATCCTCGGCGCAGGGTGGATCGGCGAGAAGGACGCGATCGCGGAGCGGGCTGGAGCCTCCGAGGCTCGAGGGGTGACCGAACTGCTCTACACGCCGGCTGGATCGGACGTGGAGCGCGAGATGCGGGCATTTGCCGCTGCAACAATCCGCTGACGATCGATGACAATGACCGAGACACGGCGTGACCGAGTGCGTTCGTCCTGGCGGGCGATGTTCGGTGTCGTTCCTGACCGAGGACTCCACCGACGCCCGACCGAGATACTCCGGATCTTCGTTGGTCTTCTGTTACTGGGTCTCGGAGCACTACGTGCGAGCAGCATCAGTCCTGTGGAGGAATCGATCCACAACGTTGTCACCAGCCTTCCAGACGTCATCGTCACCGGGCTGCGCTGGATCAACACCACAGGCGCCTTGGTGGCGATCGCCGTAGTGGTCATTGCGGCGTTGATCTCACGACGCCCCCGGTTCATCGGGGTCATCGCCCTTTCGGCTGGAGCGACACTGCTGCTCGGTCGCATTCTCGAGACCATGGTGAGTCGTCCCCATGACTCATCCGGACCGATTGCTGGCTATCCGGCGTTTCCAAGCCTGCGGCTCGCTGTCGTCGCCGCGGTCTTTTTCGCGGCTAGCCCGGAGCTCACACGCCCGGCCCGTCGGCTGATGTCGATCCTGTTGAGCATCATCGCGGTGAGCCTCGCCTCTGTCACGGGCGGGTACCCAACAGGAATCCTTGGCGCCCTCGGATTGGCATGGATGGTCGCGGCGGTCGTGCATCTCGTGCTCGGGTCTCCAGATGGAGCTCCAGGGCCTGAGACGGTCGTTGCAGATCTCGCTTCAATGTCGATCGCTGCGGAGAATCTCGTGCTCGCCCCCCAGCAGCATTGGGGCGAAACCGCCTTCATAGGTCGCGATAGCCACGGCCCATTGCGCGTCGCCGTGATCGGCCGTGACGCAACAAATGCCCAATTCCTCACGAAACTGCTCCGGTTCGTCTGGATGAAGGATTCCGGCCCCGGCCTAGCCGCAACACGCGAGCAGCAGATCGAACACCGCGCGTATCTCCTGATGCTTGCGGAGCGCGCGTCAGTGCCCGCACCTCGGGTGGTCGACAGTGGTCCGGTGGGTGGCAACGGCGACGTGGTCTTGGTGTTACGCGATACCGACGGGCCCACTCTTGATTCATTCGACGAAAGCGACACCGCAAAGATCACCGACTCAGTTCTCGATCGCGCCTGGCACTCACTCAACGAGCTTCACAGCATCGGGATCGCCCACGGGGCGATCTGCCCGTCAGCACTCCGCCTCAACGATCTCGGCGCTGTCTCCTTCGTTGATCTGGCCGATGCCGACGGGCGACCATCCGTCGACGCCCTCATCCTCGATCAGGTCGCGCTCCTCATCACCCTTGCCGCCCTCACCTCACCGGAACGCTCGCTCGCCGCAGCGCAGCGCTCCCTTGACCACGACGGTCTGCGCTCGATGCAGCCGCTCCTCGAGGCAACAGCTCTTCCGCGCGCCACCCGTCGTGAAATTGGTGATGCCAAGAAGATCACTGCTGTGATCTCGCCGCTGGTTGCCGAGGTCACAGGCTTCAGTCCTGAGAAGCTCACTGAACTCCGGCGTGTGACACCAGCAAACATCCTGCTGGCTGCGGCGACGGTCCTTGGTTTCTACCTGCTCCTCGGACAGCTCACGAAGATCGACTTCGCGACAACGTTCGACGGCGCCCGGTGGTCGTGGGTGGCGGTGGTCGTGATCGTGGCACAGCTGCCGCTGTTCGGAACCGCCATGGCGCTGCTCGGTGCCGTCAGCACATCGCTCCCGCTCAGACCCGTGTTCATCCTCCAGTTCGCGAACAAGTTCACCGGCCTCGTGGGTGGCGGAGTTGCCACGATGGCCATGACCGTTCGGTTCTTCCAGAAACAGGGCCTTTCACCAGCCGTTGCGGTGACCTCGAGCTTGATGACCTCGTTCTCATCAGGGATCGTGCAAGTTGTCTTGGTGGCTTTCGGCCTTCTGCTCGGCGACACCACTCTGCATCTCAGTCACTCGGGCGGAGGAGCGAGCAGCCTCGCTGAGAAGCTGGCAGTCGGCCTGGCGGTCGTGACGGTGATCGGGATAGTTCTCGCGCTCATCCCGCATTTCCGCCGGCGGCTGATGACCCTCATCAGTCCACATCTCCGTGCTGCGCGGACCAACTTCATCACGGTCGTCGCGGAGCCCCGCAAGGCCGTGCAACTCTTTGCCGGAAACTTCATCTCTCAGTTCTGTTATGCGCTTGTGCTCTGGGCGGCACTCCATGCCTACGGGTATTCCTTGGGTATCCCGCAGTTGATCGTCATCAACTCGATCGCCTCGATCATCGGCGGCATTGCGCCGGTTCCCGGAGGCATGGGGGTCATCGAAGCGGGACTCATCGCGGGATTCACTGCTGCTGGCGTGCCCGACCAGACTGCGATCGCGGCAACATTTACCGCCCGCATGTTCACCGCCTACTTACCGCCAGCGTGGGGCTGGGTGGCGATGCAATGGATGCGCCGTCACGACTACATCTGATCTACTGCCGCTCAGATTCGATCCTCGGACCGGAGCAGATCCTCGATGGCCTGGAGTCGATCAATGACCCGAAGGTGACGGGTGTGCTCGTCCTCGGACGTATCGCCAGCAGGAGATGCTTCAGGGATTGATGGTGCAATCTCGACCTCTTCACCAGTGCCCTCGGCACGGTCGGCGATCTCGCGACGGGCTGCAGCCTGATCCATGAAACTCGACGCGATCTGGGCCGTGATGACCGCAACCGTGGTGAGCCCGACGCCCATGATCAGGACCGCCACGATGCGACCCCCAAGCGTGACGGGCGTGTAATCGCCGTAGCCAACAGTTGAGACGGTGCATGCCGTCCACCACAGAGCTACCGGAACGGACGTGATGCTCGCTCCGTCAGCTCCGTGCTCGAAGACGACCACGAGGAGAGCGAAATTGAGCACGACCAGAACGGCGACAGCAAGAAACTCGAGCAGGTTCCCCTTGCGGAACATCGTGCGCAGGAGTCGGATGCTGAACACGAGGCGCAGCGGTGGAAGCAGCACCACGAGAGCGCTGAGGGGATGGGCCATCACATACCGCAAGGGCCGCTTGGAGAGCACCGCCCTGACTCCGATATCGATCGCGTAGACCACGGAAAGCCCGAGACGGGCAGTGATCCACCACACCCGGTAGCTCGAGAAGGTGAGCATCGTGGAGATGGGAGTGCAGCTCAACCAGATGGTGAAGAGGGCGAGAATGTCGAGTGGCGCTCGCGTGCGGCCAGTCCAGCGATCGACCCGTGGATTCCAGTCCGACTCTCCGCTCGATCCGTCGGCCCTGACCTTCTTGGGTACGGCTTCGGCTGTCATTGAATTCCTCGCCCCTCAGTCATCTGCGCCGTTACCGATGTGCTGCTTCACAATGCTCGGACGCGCTCAGCGGCCTCGGAGCGCCAGCGACGCTGATCGATCTTGCCATTCGGACCGCGTCCAAGAGTGGAAACGACAAAGATGTGGCGAGGCACCTTGTAGGCGGCAAGGCTCGCCCGCAGCGAAGTGAGAAGTTCGTCCTCAGAGGCGACCGCGCCAGCGGCCGGCTCGATGACGGCAACGACCATCTCGCCGAAACGCTCATGGGGAACTCCTACGACAACCGCATCGAACACCATGGCGTCGAGTTTGAGGGCCTCCTCAACCTCTTCGGGAAAGACCTTCTCGCCGCCGGTGTTGATACAGCTCGACCCACGACCAAGGAGGTGGATCGTGCCGTCAATGTCGACAGTTGCATTGTCGCCAGGGGTGATCCACCGCCGCCCACCGATCTGACGGAACGTGCGAGCGGTCTTCTCCGGATCGCCGTGGTAGCCGATCGGTCCGCGACCACCAATAGCAACGAGTCCGATCTCCCCGCTTCCGGGTTCAACGGATGTGCCGTCATCGCGAATGACCTGGGCGTCGGGTCCGAGCTTGAATCCAGCCGTAGTGGCTGTGCGTTTGGCCGACGAGATCGATCGAGCCAATCCCACTGCCTCTGAGGAGCCGAGCGTGTCAACGCAAAGCACCTCGGGCATGTGAACGATGAGACCCTGCTTGATCGGCGCCGACCACATCACGCCGGAGGACAGGATCACACGAACCGTTGAGACATCCCATCGCTTTGGTGCCGAATCGAGTGCCTCGAGCATGGGACGGGCGAATGCGTCGCCGACGATCGAGAGGTCGGTGACCCGATGATGGGCGACGGTGTCGAGGAGTTCGACCACGTCGAACTTCGTGCCCGGACAAAGCACTACCGCTCCCCCAGCGCCCAACATCCCGAACGCCGAGAATGCCGCCGTCCCGTGCATCAAGGGAGCCGCCGGGAGCACACGACCACGGGGATCCCCGCTGGCGGGAAGCACTGACGCCACATCGTCGATCCCCCCCTCCTCCGGATAACGCACCTGCGAGGTTCGGTTGAGCACGGCGAAAAGATCGTCCTGACGCCACATCACGCCCTTGGGATTCCCCGTGGTGCCGCCGGTGTAGAGCATGAAGAGATCATCGCCAGACCGTTGGACACGACCAAGAGGTGGCGCTGTGCTGAGTGCCGCCTCATACGCGGAGGCCCAAGCGGGGCACGGACCGGATCCATCGTCGACCCAGAGCCAGCTGACGATCGTGGGGAGCTCACTTCGGATCGCCTCAATGCGCTCTACGAAGGCGCCGTGGAACACAACCGCGGCAACCCCGGCATCAGACCAGAGATACTTCAGCTCGTCGGCGACGTAGCGGTAGTTCGTGTTGACCGGAACCAACGACGCCTTGAAGCAGGCGAAGAGGGTCTCCATGTATTCGATGCTGTTATGGAGATAGCAGGCCACCGCCGCCTGACGCTCGAGTCCGGCTCCGTGAAGAGTCGACGCAAGGCGAGAACTGCGGTCCTCGAACTCCCGCCAGGTGTGCACGGTCTCGCCTCGAACCATGGCGGGAAGGTCGGGCTGCAGATCGGCAATCGTCTCCCAGACATCTGCGAAGTTCCAGTCGGACACAGAAGCAGCCTTTCAGAGCGGAATTGAGGATCAGAGTGCGGGGAGGACAGTCGACGGCAGCGGATGACGGAACAGCGCTGCGGCATTCTCACAGAGGATGGAGCGCAGCTCATGCGTCGGAAGGTCACCGTAGACGTCGGCCACGAGTTGCTGGGTGTGTGGCCATGTGCCGTCGCCGTGGGGGTAGTCGGTCTCGAACATGATGTTCTCCACCCCGATGCGATGGCGCGTAGAAATCGTGGAAGGGTCGTCGAGCGTGCAGAACCAGAAGTTTCGCTGAAGCACCTCAGCCGGCCTGAGATCCCAACCGAGCCCGTATCCCGAGCGGTCGACGACGTTGTCAAGGCGATCGAGAAGCATTGCGACCCAGCCGATACCTCCCTCGGACATGGCGATCTTCAGATTCGGATAACGCAGGGCGTACCCCGACCACAGCCACTCAGCACAGGCCGAAAGCGACAGTTGCCCGAACATCGTGGCGCCCAACTGCAGCGCAGGAGCCATCTCAGGAATCTCATAACCCCCGGAAGAGCCGACATGCAATGCAATGACGGTGTCGGTCTCCGCACAGGCCTTGATGATCGGGTCCCAGTATCCGGTGAACAGTGACGGCAGGCCGATGCGATGCGGACGTTCGGGGAGAGTGACCGCAACGAATCCTCGCTCGGCGTTTCGAACTATTTCCGCGGCTCCAAGTTCGGGGTCGGAAAGGTAGGTGATGCCGAGCGGGATGATCCGTTCGGGATACGGGGACCACCAGTCGTCATGCAGCCAGTCATTCCAGGCACGTGTGGTGTGCAGACCGAGTTCTCGGTCATCGACGTCTGCGAACACACGCCCGCAGAATCCAGTGATCATCGATGGAAAGTTGAGCGAGGCCCAAACTCCGTTGAGATCCATGTCGTGCACCCGGGCGTCGATATCCCAGCACCCGCGTCGCATATCGGCGAACCGAGTCGGTTCAAGATTGCGCATTGACTGCTCACGACCGGCAACTGCATTCATTCCGACCTGGGTGAACCGACGACCCTCGAACTCCCAGACCTCGTGACCACGCTCATCGACAACGACACGAGGAGCGCGTGCTTGGAAGGCTGATGGGAGCCGACCCTCGAACATGTCGGGGGGCTCAACCAGGTGATCGTCCACAGAAATAATCGTGTACTTCAACTCGGCTGGCATGGGATCAGGAAGCAGACCGCTTCGCCCGGACCCAACCTCCTCCACCTCGTCGTTTGCCACGTGCGGATCGTAGCTTCGACTCCGCGGAGCCTCCCCCGAATGAGCCGACCAGCATTGTCGTGACCGGGGTGGTGAACCGCACACTGGTACCTTGACCGAGGTGAACGGTTCTCGGAGAGCCCGATGACGGCGTCCGTCGTTTCCAACGATCAAGGCTCGTCGTCCTCGGCCGCCACCGATCGTCACCGAATGCCCCATCTCCGCGCTCTCGATGGCCTTCGTGGTCTTGCTGTCATCGGTGTCCTGTTGTTCCACTCCGGGTTCGACTGGGCGACGGGCGGCTATCTCGGGGTGTCAACCTTCTTCACCCTTTCCGGGTTCCTGATCACGAATCTGCTCGTGCGTGAGTGGGACGCACACGGCTCCATCCGACTGGGGGGATTCTGGACCCGCCGGTTCCGCCGCCTCTTGCCCGCAGCAATCGTCACGATCCTGATCACCGGATTGGTGTTCTGGCGTCTGGGCACACCTGAACAGCTCCAGAACCTGCGCCTCGACATGCTGGGTGCGCTCGGGTATGCGGCGAACTGGCGTTTCTATTTCGCCGGAACCAGCTACGGAACGTTGTTCGCGGCGCCCAGTCCACTGCAGCATTTCTGGAGCCTCGCGATCGAGGAGCAGTTCTACCTGTTCTTCCCACCGATCGTGATCGTCCTCACGCGCATGGGTGGCCGGCGTCTTCTCAGCGTTGCAGTGGCTGCCGCGACCGTCGCCTCAATCGGAATTTCGATGCTCCTGCGAGCGAACGTCGATCGCGTGTACTACGGCACGGACACTCGAGTCGCTGAACTACTGCTCGGCGTGCTGCTTGCTTTGTGGTGGTCTGCGCCGACTCGACGACCGAAGCATCAAGGCGAAATCAACTCTGATGACACGTCACGATCGACGATCCTCGACGTCGCCGGCTTCGCAGCGCTCATCGCGATGTTCGGCGCGTGGTGGCGACTGAGTGAAACTTCCGCGCTGCTGCCGCGCGGCGGTTTCCCGATCTACGCGCTATGCACCACCGTGATCATCCTCGCCGGAACCCGACGTGGCCTTGTCACAAAGGTCCTCTCTTTCCCGGTGCTGCGCTGGGCCGGGCTCATCTCCTACGGCCTCTACCTCTACCACTGGCCAGTCTTCCTAGTCCTCAGCGAATCCCGGGTCGGATGGCAGCAATGGCCGCTGTTCGGGCTCCGGATGCTGGTGACAGTCGCTATCGCGTGCGTTTCGTATTTCATTCTCGAAATGCCCGTACGACGCGGTCATCTCTTCATCACCGGACGCTCCGCTCTCACCGCCGGAGTCAGCGCCGCGCTCCTCGTGGCGATGGTCGCAGTAGCCGTCACGCTTCATCCGCCAACCAGCACGGCAGCGTTCGTCGATGTGAACATCGGCGACACTGCGACGTACGGGCAGAACCATGTCGAGGATCAGGTCCCGGCGCCCGGAGCACCAAAGGCTGTGCTCATAATCGGCGACTCAGGAATGGTGGACGAACAGACTGCTCTCGAGGCGGCGTTCCATGCAGCCGGCACCGGCCACGTACAACTCGCCGCCGGACCCGGAATCGGCCTCAGTCAGCCGGTGGACTGGCGTGGCGAATGGACCAGACTGGTCGAGCAGGTGAATCCCGATCTCGTGATCGTCATGATGGGTGGTTGGGACATGAAGTTCGTCAATGCGAACGGCCCGAAGGCCTATGAGGAGTTGCTCGCCGAAGCGGTCAGGATCTTCACGAAACGCGGAGCTCGCATCCTCTGGCTGCCAATGCTGCCCGGCGGAAAACTCACCGCCGGAAGCGTGAATGACGCAGCCATCAATTCGATCATCGCGACTCTTCCCGCCTCGTTCCCGGGAGTTGTGTTCCACCCACAGGTAGGGGCCTCATTGCTGCGACCAGACGGCACGAACGGGATTTCCTATACCGACGATGGAGGGCAGACCGTACTCCTGCGCAAGCCGGACGGATGGCACCTCTGCCAAGAAGGAGCGGCACGTCTCGCCCAGGAGGTTCTCGATGCAGCGGTCGCGCTTGAACTCAGCCCGCCAGCCTCAGAACCTTGGCGAAATGGCCCATGGGTTGATGCCGCCAATTTCAATGACCCCTCCGGCGCCTGCCCTCACTGATCCGCCGTTCCGACACCGGTAGGGTCTCTTCGCCCATCATGACCATGCAGCCAGAACCCGGATACAGCACCACCACCTACGCCGACCGACCGGAGAACTCCGGCGTGAAGTCACGCGTTCTCGCCCGGGTCCGACGCTCGTGGCTCGGACTTACCCTTGCGTTCCTCGCATATGTGCCACTCCTGCTGTCATCGCCGGGGAAGATCTCCGCTGATACCAAGGCGTACCTCTATCTCGACCCGGGTCGTCTGCTCGATCGGGCTTGGTTGATGTGGAATACCAACGTCAATGCAGGAACAGTCGTTCATCAGAACATCGGATACATGTTCCCCCTCGGGCCGTACTACTGGTTCATGCGGTTCATCGGAGTACCGACTTGGATCGCTGAGCGACTCATGTTCGGAACCATTCTCTTTGCTGCCGGCTACGGCGCGGTCTGGATGCTTCGCCGACTCGGCCTCCGAGGCCCGGGCGTCGCAGTCGGTGGATTCGTTTACATGCTGAGTCCGTACGTCCTCGCCTACTTCGGACGAACCTCGGTCATCCTCCAGCCATGGTCGGCGCTGCCATGGCTCATCGGCCTTCTCTTTGTTGCGCTGCGTCAACGCACCTGGCGAGCACCAGTACTCATCGCCATCATCATCACCATCATGTCAGGCACGAACGCCAGCTCTGTGGTGTTCGTGCTCGTCGCACCGGCGCTCCTCGTGCCGTACATGGTGTGGGTCACCCACGAGGTTCGACTTCGCGACGCGGCGCGCACCGTTGTCCGTGTTGGCGTCGCCACTATCCCCGCCCAGCTGTGGTGGGTGGCGGGACTCGGCGTGCAGGGGACCTACGGACTCCCGATCCTGCAACTCACCGAGACGGTGAAGACCGTCGCCGAAACCTCAACGGGATCTGAACTCCTCCGGGGACTCGGATACTGGTACTTCTATGGACGCGACGGCCTATCGCAGTGGACCGGCTCGAGCACGCTCTACACGCAGAACGTACTGATGTTCCTCATCGGGTTCGTCCTTCCGACCCTCGGCCTGCTCGGGGCAATGCTTGTGCGCTGGCGCTATCGCGGGTACTTCCTACTGCTCGTCATCGTCGGTCTGATCGCCGGACTTGGTACCTATCCATACGAGGATCCGACCCCGTTCGGGTCGATCGTCAAAGAAACGACGAAAAGCGCAGCGGGCTTGGCCCTTCGCAACTCTTCGCGGGCGCTGCCCCTTCTTGTCCTCGGCCTCGCCGCACTCCTCGCAGCGGCAGTGCAACCGGCGGCCGCAGCCATCAGTTCCCGGGTAGCACAGCGTCGTCGTCACCGGGTCGAACCGCTGCTCGCCGGTTCACTCATCCTCGTGGCGCTCCTCGCGCTTCCACCGCTTTGGAGCGGAGGACTCGTGCAGGCCGATCTCCAATTCCCCGAGGAACTTCCCGAGTACTGGACCGAGGCGGCGAGCGCTCTTGACTCGACCACCGACGGCTCGCGCGTACTCGAACTGCCAGGGACCGACTTCTACGCCTATCGGTGGGGACTCACCCAGGATCCCATCACCCCGGGCATCATGGACCGTCCGTGGGTGGGGCGGGAACTCACTGCCTATGGGACCCCTCCCGGAGTTGACCTTCTCCGGGCTCTCGATACTCCCATCCAGGAGAGTGTGTTCCAGGCCGGTTCCGTCGCTCCCATCGCAAGACTCTTCGGAGCCTCTGATGTTCTGCTGCGTATGGACACGCAATACGAGCGCTACCACGCTCCCCGTCCGGCCGACCTCTGGGCGCAGTTCGGAGCGGAGAAGGGACTCCCGGCGCTCGGACTCGCGGCGCCACGCACCTTCGGACACCCGACGCCATTCATGCCAGACCCGAGACAACCAACCGTTGACGAATACGAGCTCGCCCGGTCCACCACCACAGCGCTCAATCCTCCGCTCGCGGTGTATCCGATCTCCGACGCCCGGTCGATGGTGCGAGCGGAGCCGACAGCTGGATCGCTCATCGTCTGGGGCGATGGTGCAGGACTCGTCAATGCTGCTGGGGCGGGATTGCTCGACACTCGCGGCGCCATCATCTACTCGTCAACGCTCGACACGCACCCAACACTCCTGCCGTTCCTTCGCACCGGGCGACCATCACTGCTGATCACCGACACAAATCGACGTCAGGGCTCGCGTTGGGGAACGACACGAGAGAACACTGGTGCTACAGAAGCGGCAGGATCGGTTCCGCTCATCGTCGATCCGCGTGATGCCCGTCTGGACACATTCCCCGGAACTGATGAGTCCTTCAAGACGGTTGCGGAATACGGCCCCGACGTCGCGAACATCCGAGCCACCCGCTATGGCGTTGATGGGGCGTATTCGATCGGTGCGAGACCAGCCAACGCGATCGACGGAGATCCTCGAACCTCGTGGATCGTCGGAGACTCAAAGGAGGTTGTCGGCGATTTTCTCCGCGTCGACTACCGCCATCCGATTTCCGCTGATCACATCGACGTCACACAACTCCAAGGAAACCGATTCATCACGAAACTGAGTGTGCTTCTCGATGGGGTCGTCGATACCACGGTCGCCCTTGACGATTCCTCCTTCGTCGCACCGGGACAACGAATTCAACTCGACACTCTCCGAACATTCAGCACCCTGGAACTTCGTATCGACGATGCAAATGTCACCAACCTTGTCTCGTTCTCCGGGGTCTCTGACGTCGGGTTCAGGGAAGTCACGGTGCCCGGCGTGGAGGCCACCGAATGGATTCGAGTGCCGTCGGCGGGGCTCGAATCCTTCGGCACATCGTCAAGTCCAATCAGTTTCCTTTTCACCCGACTTCGGGCCAATCCTCTCGAGGGATACCGTCAGGACCCTGAGCTTCACATCGCTCGTATCTTCACCTCACCGAGAGCGTCCGGCTATCTCCTGCAGACCACGGCTCGCGTTTCAGGAACCGCTCCCTCTCAACGGATCGATGCGTTCATCGGACGCCCCGGCACCGAACAGGGCTACGCCTCGGTGAACGGCGACCTCTACCTCTTCGGGTACCTGGGTGCGCGACCGTCGAGCGCACTTGACGGAGATCCGTCCACGGCATGGGTCACCCCTTTCGGACCGCAGATCGGTAGCGGATTCAGCATCGTGAATCCCTCACCCACGTTCATCGATCATCTCCGCCTCAGTGTCATCGCCGACGGCAAGCATTCGGTGCCCACCTCCCTGCGTCTCACCGCCGAAGACGGTTCCAAACATGACGTCGCCGTGCCCGCCATCGAAGACTCCACCGAGCCCGGTGCCACCGTGACTGTCGAAATTCCCATCGAAGGGTTCACTGCGACGAAACTCGATGTAACAATCACAGGCCAGCGGTACGTCGACACGAAGGATCCCTTCACGGCACGCCCGCATGCCCTTCCGATCGCGATAGCCGAACTCGGACTCCCCCACACCGTCGGGCCCGTTCCCGCGGAACTCCCCATGACCTGCCGCTCAGGAATCATGGCGATCGACGGTGTCGATGTGCCCGTGCAGATCACGGGCAGTACGAGCGACGCGTTGGCCCGCCAGCCGCTCAGGGCTGTGCCTTGCGAGAGTTCAATCTTCGATCTCGGGGCTGGTGATCACACGGTGCGCGCTTCGAACGGCCTCGATACCGGCATCGACATCGACCAGAGTTCGCTGCAGTCGGTTCTCCCCGGAACCACGGCGCCGACGGCTGCCGGCCCGACGCCGGCCGACACCTCAGCTCTACCTCTTATCGAGAATGAATCAACCGGTCGACTCTCCTACCGAGTCACAAGCACCAACGGGGACTCCCCGTACTTCCTTGTGCTCGGCCAATCCCTCTCCGACGGCTGGACTGCGAGAATCCGGGGCGGTGCTTCACTCGGCGCACCAATACTCATCGACGGTCTCGCCAACGGCTGGTTGATCGATCCCACCGTTGTCGGAAGTACGGTCGTCATTGATCTTGAGTGGACCCCACAGAAGGCCGTGAACTTCGCACTGCTGGTCTCCGCGTTCTGGCTGGTGCTGCTCACATCGGCCGCGGTCTGGATGGCCTTCAAACGACGCCGTTCCGCCCTGATTGAGGAAGACTCGTCAGCTCCACAACCCATGCCTGACTCTCGAGCGTGGCCCGAGGGTCGCCGCTTCGGAGCGATCATCGCAGCGGTCCTGACCAGCGGACTGCTGGCCGCGCTGTTCGGTGGATTCGCGGTCGGAGCGATCGTCATGGTCCTCTCCGCGGCTTCTGCTCTCAGAGCGCGTGGGCGGCTGCTCCTGGTGGCGGCAACCCTGATCTCGATGATCGGCGTGGTCGGCCTCTATGTGGCTCTGCAACTTCGTCGCCAGATCCCTTCCGGAGTGGAGTGGGTTTCCGGGTTCATGTTCGCCCCTCAGCTCACACTGATCGCCGTGTTCTGTGTCGTGGCTGAGTCGCTCCTGCGTCTCGCCTCTCGGATCCGACCGAACGCCCAGTAGACCGCCAATCCCGCGAGCCAGAAGAACGTCGGCTCACAGGTCACCCGATAACGGTTGTTCCCGAAGCCGAGCACGGCGACCATCACGACCAAGGCGGGCCACAGGAGTATGACGTAGAGCGCGAGACGTCGCCTGAGGGCAATGACGACCCCCCCAACCGCTAGCGCCGCAACCACGTAGTACTCGGCGAGCGAAACCAGCGAGGCCTGAAGATTGCGCCCTTCGACGACGACGTCGTACTTCGCCGTTTGAACCGGGCCGAAGAGATTGAACATCCGCAGCACCCGCACGGGCACCGCCACAGTGATGAACCGAACCCGGTGTGCAGCGATGTAGTCGAATGCCTGGGAGCGACGCAACACATCGCGCTGGGACTCGTCCGGGATCGCGTCGGGGGAGGTCGCGGGCACGATGCCTCCGCAGTAGAGCTCCCAGTACCCCAGTTTGTCTCCGTAATAGGTCGCATCGCAGTTGGTCTGGGCAAGTGTTGTGCCGGTCTGGCTCAGCACCATCGGCTCAGCGAAGGAGGTGAGGTTGCGAACGATCCATGGTGCGAGCAGCAGCGCCATGACCAGCGCAGCGAGTGCCCCGTGACCCAAGGTTCGTCGCCATGGGAACCGACGGACCACGAGAGCCCCGATCAACACGAGCGGCGTGTACACGATCAGTTCTGCCCGGAGGAGACCTCCGACTGCGGCTAGTACGCCCAGCGATGTCGCCAGACGCAAGGTCGGACTCCGCCACCAACGAACGGCGACGACCGTAGCGACCGGAACAAACATGACGACAAGGCTCTCACTCATCAGCGAGGCGTCGTTGAGAATGAGAAAGCCGTAGATCGATGCGAACCCGGCGGCGATGAGACCCACGCCAGGCCCGAAGAGTTCTCGGCCAGCCAGTCCGATGAGGCCGACACCCAGAGTGCCCAAAAACACACCGAGGAGTCGCTGCTGATTCGGAGTATCGACGCCAAGGAGTCGCGCTCCGGCCAGCGCCATGCTCCACGCAGGAGGGTGTGACATCGTCGGCTGCTCGAGACCCGGCGGAAGCTCGACGATGATCGGCTGTCCGAAGTGGTCGAGTTCTCTGCGCTCCGTGAGATCCGGGTACCCCTCGAGGTACCGGAACGGATCGATGTAGCCGCGTCCTTCGACGAGAAGCTTGGCGGTCTCCGAATAGAATCGTGCATCACCAGTGGGCGCCTCATCCCACTGTGTGACCGCGAGGTTCGCAACGCGAGCACCAAACGCCACGAGCATGATGAGACCGAGGATCAGTAGGAAACGACGAGAGGCGTTCCTGGTCGATTCGGGACCTGCTTCGGTGACCACCACAGAGTCGCAGACTAGGACGCCAGAAGCATGGGTGTCCCTTCCCTGAGCGATGCCGGTGTGGCGGAACTCAATAGGCGTCGAAATCGAGGAATTCGAACGCGCTGAGCTCGAAGCCTTGCTCGTCGAATTCATCGTGGTGGCGATGCAGGACGAGGGACAGAGGCGACGGCATCCGGGACTGCGGGAGAGGAAGGCCCCGGAAATGCACCATCGGTGCGCGTCCCCAATGGATCACGAAGGGGGTTCGATGCGTTCTGGCCACAGTGGCCGCAACCTGTCCACCAGGGAGCACCGCTGCCAGCGGATGTCGGACGAGAGTTTTGAGAACGACTCCGAACGGAACCCCGGCAACGCGTGTTCGCGTGGAGACGACGACCAAGTGCTCCGAGATGTGTACCCAGTAACGGAAACCGGGACGGGTGAGCCGCCAATGCAGTAGTTCCGGGCTCCAGTGAGGAGCGAAACCAACGGTGCTGGGATGCACGAAGCCGCTACTGGCGATCTCAGCGAAGACCTCACTGTCGAAGAACGCAGGCGTCGCCTTCGCCACCGTGAAGCCACCGCCGGTGCCGACTGGCACGCACAGCGTGACAGGGAGCGGATCGAGTGCTCGCCATCCGAGGGTCGCAACCATCCGAGGCGCCGAGTTCGCATTCGCCACGCCAAGAATTCCATCGTGACCCAGATCGATCGCCCGCAGGTAGGAGTCCTCGACCGTTCGCCGGAACACACCACCTCCACGTGCATCAGGAGAGACGGCGAGGTCGACCCCAACGCCGAGAACCAGATCGCCGCCATCGGCAGAAACGAATTTCTGCGGGATGAGTGCGTAGTTTCCGAGTCGGCGGTCGGCTTCCTCAACGTTTCCCACGGCCGCGGGTCCCACCGGATTTCGCTCGTAATACCAGCGGAGCGACTCCAGCGTCAGGGGTTGCTCATGCTCGAACACCGTGTTGAGCAGCGCTGCGGTTCGCACCAATTCATCGTCGGAGAAGGTCAATCGCGGACCTCGTCGAGAACCCCAGTCGGAAGATCCGGAACCGAGTCGCTCCGGCCACTCGCGTCGACCCGGCCTGCGTCGGAGGTGTCCCCCCGACGACGTTCCAGCATCGACCAGATCGCATCGAAGCTGATCGCAGCAAACATGACAATCGAGATCTCGGCGGCC
>WLCQ01000040.1 GCA_009705225.1 Actinomycetota bacterium
ACGCAGACCTCGACGACGGCAACTGCCCGATCCATGGGCGTCCCGTCGAATGGCTCGAAGAGGACAACTGGTTCTTCGAGCTCTCGAAGTTCGAGCAGCCGCTGCTGGATTGGTACGCCGCCAACCCCGACTGCGTCACGCCAGGGGGCAAGCGTAATGAGGCGCTCGGTCTCATCAAGCAGGGTCTTGAGGACGTTTCCGTTTCACGCACGTCAATCAAGTGGGGCGTTCCGGTTCCCTGGGATGAAGGGCATGTCTTCTACGTCTGGTACGACGCGCTCATCAACTACGCCACCGCTATCGGGTACGGCGCCGACGATGCGTCATTCGCGAAGTGGTGGCCGGCGGTTCATCACCTTCTGGGCAAGGACATCCTTCGGTTCCACTGCGTGTACTGGCCGGCGATGTGCATGGCAGCGGGCCTTGAACCCCCGGCCAAGCTCGGAGTCCACGGGTTCCTGCTGGTCGGTGGCGAGAAGATGTCGAAGACCCGACTCAATCAGATCTTCCCAGCCGACCTCGTTGCCGACTTCGGGGTCGACGGGTTCCGCTATCACTTCTTGCGCGACAACTCGTTCGGTCCCGACGGTGACTTCTCCTACGAGTCGATGGTCACCCGCTACAACACTGACCTCGCCAATAACTTCGGCAACCTGCTCTCGCGGGTGGCCACCGTGGTGGGCAAGAAGTGCGATGGCATCGGCCCGGCGCCGGCGCTCGACTCACCGCTGGCCGCCGTCGCAGCCGAATCCCTTCGAGATGCCACGGCTGCGTGGGCCGATCTCGCCCCGAGTGTTGCCCTCGAGGCCACCTGGCGTCTCATTGGTGCGGCCAACGCGCATCTCGAGAACAACGAGCCATGGAAGATGGAATCCGGACCCGAACTCGATGCCGTGATGGGAGATGCGCTCGAGGTCATCCGCATCGTTTCGATCATGGCGACGCCGGCCATGCCCAACACCTGCGCTCACGTGTGGTCCCGGATCGGTCTGTCCGGCCGGCCCGATGAGCAGCGGCTGCCCGCTGCAGCCACATGGGGTGGCTATCCCGGCGGCCTCCCGGTCATCAAGGGTGATCCGCTCTTCCCCCGGATGAAAGCTGCTGAGTCATCGCAATGACACTCCGATGGATCGACGATCACTGCCATCTCGATCGTTCCGACGAGAACTCTCCTCCGGTCGACGAACTCCTCGCCGCGGCTCGCTCCAATGGGGTCGAGCGCTGCATCACTGTGGGCTGCGATCTCGCCACATCGCTCGAGGGAATTGCGGTCGCTCGCGAGCACACGGGGGTCTGGGCCACCGTCGGAGTCCATCCCCATGAAGCGTCCGGTGGGCTCGGCGGCATTGAGGAACTGCTTTCTGCCCCGGAGGTCGTGGCTGTGGGGGAGTGCGGGTTCGATCTCCACTACGAACATTCACCCCGAGACGCGCAGGCTGAGGTGTTCGCGGCCCAGATCGCTTTGGCCAAAGCCCATGACCTTGCGCTCGTCGTGCACACCCGCTCGGCGTGGCCGGAGACATTCGCGATGTTCGACGAGGTCGGGATGCCCGAGCGCACGGTGATCCACTGCTTCACTGGCGGTCCCGACGAAGCGCGGCGCTGTCTCGACATGGGAGCGTTCCTGTCCTTCAGTGGAATCATCACGTTCAAGGGAGCGCCCGAGGTGCGTGAGGCCGCCGAGCTCTGTCCGCTCGACCGAGTGTTGGTCGAGACCGACGCTCCGTGGCTGGCTCCGGTGCCCCACCGCGGGCGTTCCAACCAACCGGCCTATGTGACCCTTGTGGCTGAGACAGTTGCCGATGCCATGGGAGTGCAACTCGGGACGCTGGCCGAAGCCACCTGGGCCAATGCCAACCTTGTGTACCGCCTTCCGGAATTATCCATCTAGCTGTATTATTATGCACCAAAAAGTTGCGATCGGATGACAGTCCTCCTACGGTGATCGTTGGCTCCGGGCGGAGTCGTGGCCTTCGCTAGTTCAGCGTTCGCGTCTTCGGCCCGGGCATGTCCTGCCCCCCACCGAAGGCTGCAGCTCTGTCCTCCACCTCGCCCTCCTCAACCCAGCGCTCGTTCACTGTCGCAGTCGTCGTCACCATCATGTGCCTACCGCTGCTTCTGCTCGACCTCGTCTGGGCTGGAGATTCTGGTGCACCGACGCTCTCCGAGGTGAGCGCCGAGGTGACCGTTGCCCCAGCGCTCGCTGCAGCTGCGAGTTCCCCACCGCCGTCGAGCGAGGCCCCGCCTTCGAGCTCCGTACCCGCCGCTGTCCCCACCACCGTCGCCCCGAAGGTTGCTGCTGCTGGTGCCCCCGCGAAGCGTTCCGTGGCTCCCGTCACGACGAAGCCCCCCGTCTGGACTCCACCGCCCACCACAGCGGCACCCGCACCTCCACCTCCGATCGTGTCGGGATCCGACGCAGCGTTCCTGGCGTGTGTCCGGTCCCGTGAGTCTGGTGGCAACTACGCCATCGTCGACGGTTCCGGCAACTACATGGGGGCCTATCAGTACTCGCAGTCCACCTGGGATGGCATCGCGTCGCGTGCTGGTCGCCCGGATCTGGTGGGGGTTCGTCCGAACACCGCTTCGCCTGCTGATCAGGACGCCATCGCCTACGCAACGCTTGCCATCAGCGGCCGTTCGCCATGGGGCGGGATCTGCGGCTGACCGGCTCACCTCGAAGTGGGATGCTGGTGGCGTGACCCTGACCCATCGCGAGATCACCGAACTGCTCGAGCGACATGGTCTGAGTCCCAGTCGGGCGCTCGGGCAGAATTTCGTCGCCGACCCCAATACCGTTCGACGCATCGTGCGGCTCGCCGGCGTTGGTGCCGGTGATCCGGTGGTCGAGATCGGCCCCGGTGTCGGGTCGCTCACCACTGCGCTGTGTGAGGTGGGGGCGGAGGTCCTCGCCGTCGAACTGGATCGCCATCTTCTGCCGGTGCTGGCTGAGGTGGTCGAGCCACTCGGGGTGAAGGTCGTGCACGGTGATGCGCTTGAGGTTGATTGGACCACGCTGCTCGCCGCCCACGAGCGATGGACGATGGTGGCCAACCTTCCCTACAACGTCGCCACGACCATCGTGCTGCAACTGCTCGACGATGCGCCGGCGATCACCACGATGCTGGTCATGGTGCAGCGCGAGGTGGGGGAGCGACTGGCAGCGCCACCCGGATCAGGGACCTACGGGATCCCCTCGGTGAAACTCGCTCTGTCTGCCACCGCCGAGGTTGTGGCCCGGGTTCCGCCCACGGTATTCATCCCCCAGCCCCGGGTGGAGTCTGCGCTCGTGCGCATCACCCGCCGACCCGAAGCAGTGGTCACCTGCGACCATGGAGAGATAATGGTGCTCGTGCGAACCGCGTTCGGGCAACGGCGCAAGATGCTGCGCCGCTCGCTCAACGGACTCGTGAGTGCCGAGCAGTTCGCCCGCGCCGGGGTTGCGCCCGAGGACCGACCGGAACAGCTCGGAGTGACGCAATGGGATGCCCTCACCGCTGCCGTGCTCGCCGATCGGGACACACCACCACCCCCGGCACCACAATGGACCGATGACCACTGAACCGGCCGACGTCAGCAGTGAGGGCAGTGATGTCTTCCCCGCGACCCTCTTCGCGCCGGCCAAGCTCACGCTTTCGTTACGGATCACCGGCGTTCGCTCCGATGGATACCACCTGATCGACGCCGAGATGGTCACGCTGGACTTCGGCGACGATCTTCGCCTCTCGGCTGGCGATGGCCTCGAGGTTGTCGACCCGGCAACCGGAGAACCCATCGACATCGGGCCTCCGGAGTCCAATCTCATCACCAGGGCGCTGCGAACGGTCGGACGGCGATGTTCGGTGTCAGTGCAGAAGCGGATCCCTGCGGGTGCCGGGCTCGGCGGCGGGTCGGCCGACGCCGCTGCGGTACTCCGGTGGGCGGGGTCAACCGATCTTGATGCTGCCGCGCGGCTCGGCGCTGATGTTCCGTTCTGTGTCATCGGAGGCCGGGCCCGCGTTCGAGGCATCGGCGAACTCATTGAGCCACTTTCGTTCCGCGCTCGTACCTTCACCCTCTGGACACCTCCGTTGCGCTGTTCGACGCCCGAGGTCTACCGGGTATGGGATGACTTGGGCGGGCCGATCGGGGACCATGGCAACGATCTCGAACCGGCGGCGCTGGTGGTCGAACCCCGGCTTGCGGACTGGCGCGATGAACTGGCGGCGATCAGCGGGCAGCGGCCTCATCTTGCCGGCTCAGGGTCGACCTGGTTCGTCGAGGGCGAGTACCCGGGCGATGGACGCGTCGTGGTCCGGACCACACCACCGCTCTGAGACTGTCAGGAAAGCACGCAGCGACCGGACGCGGGACCACCCGGCGGCGGCGCCGGGTGGGATCCGAGAATGTTCGGGATGTAGAACTGAAGAAGTCGAAGTTTCTGAAGACGTCAATGCAGGGGACGAACCGCCCCATTGAGCGTGCGGCTACTTGCCCGCCGCACGGCGTTGGAAGCGGGTTCGCTTCAGCATCTTCTTGTGCTTCTTCTTACGCATGCGCTTACGGCGCTTCTTGATGAGAGATCCCATGGGGCAGTGACCTTAGCGTGAGGCTCGCGAACCTGCGAAACGACAGGTCGGATCGACAGGAAGACGAGCGGGCGGAACGGCTGGATTGCTCGGGGGCAGGGACTCGAACCCCGAAGACCAGGACCAAAACCTGGCGTGTTGCCAATTACACCACCCCCGAAGGGCACCGCTGACCGTACTAGAAAGAGGTCATGTCCTCTCGACCTCTGGCGGCGATCGTTCTGGCTGCGGGCGAAGGCACGCGTATGCGTTCCTCGCGACCCAAACCTCTGCATCTGCTGTGTGGTCGGGCGATGGTGCTCTATGTGCTCGACGCGCTCAATGATTGTCAGGTAGATCGTGCGGTCGTGGTCGTCGGACACGGAGCAGACCGGGTCACCGCCAAACTTCTGAATGCCGCTCCCGAAGCTCCGCTCGAGTTCGTCGAGCAGTCGGTTCAGCGCGGTACCGGCGACGCCGTCGGTGTGGCACTCACGGCGTTCACCGCCGAGGAGCTGGATCATGCTGAAGCTGATCTGCTCGTGTTGCCCGGTGACACCCCTTTGCTTCGGGCGTCCACCATTGCCGAACTCGTGCGTGTTCATCGCGAGACCGACGCTGCATGCACAGTTCTTACCGCCGATATGGTCGATCCGAGCGGGTATGGCCGGGTCGTGCGCGGCCGCGATGACCGGGTCGTTCGGGTTGTCGAGCATCGTGATGCTTCGGACGCCGAACTGGCGATCACTGAGATCAACACGTCCATCTATTGCTTTCGGGCAAGTCTTCTTGGCCCCGCACTGCGACGGATCACCCCCCAGAACACGCAGGGTGAGTACTACCTCACTGATGTCATCGAGGTTCTGGCCGAGGCCGGATACCGCGTGTCTGCCGTTGTAGCCGCTGATGGCGCAGAGACCAGCGGAGTCAACGATCGCCTCCAACTGGCTTCCGCCGAGGCCGAACTTCGGCGCCGGACCAACGAGGCATGGATGCGCCAGGGCGTCACGATGGTCGATCCCGATCGCACCTACATCGACACCACAGTCGAGCTTGCACCAGATGTCACCCTGTTCCCCGACACCATGCTGCAGGGCAACTGCGTCATCGGTGCCGGCGTCCGACTCGGACCGAACACGCATCTTGTGGATTCGGTCATCGAGTCCGGCGCCTTTCTTGAGCATACGGTCGGCCGTCGTTGCCGCGTGGGGGAGCGGGCCGTGATCGGTCCGTACGCGGTGCTGGAGGATGGCTCTGTCATCCCGCCTGATGCTCGTCCGGGCCCGTTCTACACTGCAACCACCTGACTCGGTCCGCCGACGTCGCAACCACCCACGACCCGAAGAGGCCGAATGGAACTCGTCACCAAGAAGCGGCTGCACCTCGTGTCCGGGCGGGCCAATCTGGCGCTCGCCCAAGAGATCGCCGAGCGGCTCGGTGTCGAGCTGGGCGACGCCAACCTCGCTGAGTTCGCCAACGGAGAACTGCACACCCGCTTTGGTGAGTCCGTGCGCGGCACTGATGTGTTCATCATCCAGACCCACGCGGGTCACGGCGACATCTCGGTGAACGACGCGATCATGGAGCAACTGATCATGGTCGACGCCGCCAAGCGGGCCTCGGCCAAGCGCATCACGGCTGTGGCTCCCTTCTATGGCTACGCGCGACAGGATCGTAAGTCCGAGGGCCGTGAACCCATCACAGCGAAGCTCATCGCGAACATGTTTGCTGCCGCCGGCGCCAAGCGACTCATCTCGGTCGACCTTCACTCCGGTCAGATCCAGGGCTTCTTCGACGGACCGGTCGATCACCTCACAGCCATGCCGGTTCTTGTGCGGTACATGGCTGGGCTCGGCAAGGACCTCGTCGTGGTCTCGCCCGACGCCGGACGGGTCAAGGTGGCAGAGCGCTACGCCAATGCGCTGCATGCCGACCTGGCCATCGTGCATAAGCGTCGAGTCAAGGGCGTCAAGAACACCGTTGAAGCCCGCGATGTCGTAGGTGAGGTCGACGGGCGGGTCTGCGTGCTCATCGACGACATGATCGACACCGGTGGCACCATTGTGGCCGCCGCCGATCAGCTCAAGGCCCGCGGTGCCACCGAGATCTACGCCGCCTGTACCCATGGTGTGTTCTCGGGACCAGCGATCGAGCGTCTTCAGAACTCGTGTATCTCGAAGGTGGTCACCACCAACACCCTCCCGCTGCCTCCCGAGAAGCAGATCGACAAGATCGAGGTGCTCTCGGTGGCCGGAATCATCGCCGACGCCATCGATGCCGTCTTCGAGGACACCTCGGTGAGCGAGATCTTCGACGGTCACAACCAGAGCTGAACCACCGGCTTTCCGGCTCTTTCCGTGGCCAATCCGGGTCAAGGACCCCCCTCGTGCCGTCTCAGTTCGCTCCACATGCGCCGGACCGGTACGATTCCCCCTCGCCTCTAGAACGCCCCCGCCGGCGCGCGTCTGCGCCGCCGCCTCAGGAGTACCTCACATGGACCTCACCCTTACCGCTGAAACCGGCCGCACCCCCGGCTCACGAATCTCGTCGCGCATGCGCACCGAAGGCAGTGTGCCGGCGGTGGTCTACGGCCTCGGACGCGAAACCCTTGCGGTGTCGGTGCCCTGGACCGAGCTGCGCCGGGTGCTCTCTACCGAGGCCGGCATCAACGCGCTCATCACGCTCGACGTCAATGGTCAGAAGGACCTCGCCATCGTCAAGGACCTCCAGCGTCACCCGATCCGCCGCAACGTGATGCATATCGATTTCCTCCGTGTTGATCCCGATGCGCCTGTGGCCGTCGACATCCCGATCCAGCTCCTCGGTGAGGCGAAGGCCGTCGAGGGCCGTCGTGGAATCGTCGATCACGCCCTCAAGACCATGACCGTGAAGGCCAAGCCGGCCGACATTCCCTCGGTCATCACTGTCGACATCAACGACCTCAAGATCGGCATCACCATCACCGTCGCCGACGTCGTCCTGCCGGCCGGCGTGTTCACTGAAATGGATCCGGGCGCTCCTGTTGTCACCGGTGCCGCCACCCGCTTCTCGGTCGAGTACGACCACGAAGAGGGCAATGAGCCTGAGGCCGCTTCCGCTGAAGCTGGCGCCGACGAATCCGCTGCTGAGGACTCCGCCGACGAGGCTGGATCCGACGAGGCCGCTGGCGAGTAAGTGGCGTTCGGCTCCCGCGGCAACGGCCCGCGTCGGGGCACACCCGCCGACCTTCTGGTCGTCGGACTCGGCAATCCCGGTAAGGAGTACGCCGGAACGCGCCACAACGTGGGGTTCGATGTCATCGACCTGCTTGCCCGTCGCCATCAGGGTCGATTGAAGGCTGGCAAGGAGCGAGCTCTCGTCGACGAGGTCCGCATCGGCGGGTCTCGAGTGGGGCTGGCCGAGCCCACCACCTACATGAACCTCTCAGGGGAATCTGTGGCGCCCCTGGTTCGCCGGTTCGGCATCGAAGATCCGTCCGGCCTGCTGATCGTCCACGATGAACTCGATCTACCCACTGGTGTGGTGCGGGTAAAGGTCGGCGGCGGGCTTGCGGGACACAACGGTCTGCGTTCGATCAAAGCTCACCTGCATACCGACGAGTTCCTGCGCATACGAATCGGGGTCGGCAAGCCCGCCAGCAAGGAGCAGGGCGCCGATCATGTGCTCAAGCGGGTGGGTAAAGCCGATCGGGAGCAGCTCGACATAGCGGTCGAACTCGCAGCTGACGCCGTCGAACTCCTCCTCGCAAAAGGTGTCGACGCTGCCATGAACGAGATCAACGCCCGTAGCTGATCAGGAGCGCATCGCGAGCTTGTGACGCGTTGGTGACACAGCCGCGAGATGTTGGCTCTTGCTCAATGGGGCAGATCAACGCCGTGGGGCAGGAGTTGGTAGGCCGGGTTGATGAGGGTCAGCTGATGGCGCACTTCTGACACCATTCCTTCGACCACCATATGGCTGCCCAGATGGATGCCGCCGATCGTGCGACGGCCGAGGAACACGACAGTGAGACCGCCGGTCTCGTCGGCGAGGGTGATTTCGAGACTGGCGATCTTCTCGGCCCAGGGCTGCACCCGCATGGCCTTGACCCGGCCGGCAACTCTGACCTGCGATCGCCACATGGTCTCGCTTATCGGCGTTACCCCGTCGAGTGCCCGGCGACCGAGGCGTTCGAATTCAGCATTTTCATCGGCGACCCGCTGGGCCTCGGCGACCTTTGAGGATCGAGAGAACAGAGCCATCTCAGTTGTGGATGCCGCTGGTGCCGGACACGGCGCCGTGCTCAACAGCCTGAACATGGGCGCCCTTGGCTGATCGCGTGAGGTGGTACGGCACGAAGGTCACGTTGGCGTGGGGAACGTCGTCGATGGCGCGTGCGATGGCCTCGGCAGTCTTGTCATGGAGCAGCTTGTGCCAGCCCGAGCGATACACGCGGCGGGGGATGAGCACGGTCACTTCGGTCTGGCCATCGGCGGCAAGTTCCGCCACGAGCTCGAGCACGCCACGTTCGATTCGTCGATCCGGGCAGGCTCGCATCTCGAGGGGAAGCGATGCCAGCGGCAGGGTGGCCCACTCGCCGGCGAGTTCATCGGCATGCTGCTCGTCGATTGCGATATGCACGGCTTTGAGACTGTCGGGCATGAGCGTGCGGGCGTACTGAATGGCTCTGGCCGAGGTGCGATCGATGGTGTCGATGAGCACGATGACGCTATGACGCCGCAAGATAGGAGCTTCAACAGCACGGAAGGCATCCTCGTGGAGCTCGGCCTTCTCAGTCACGTACTGATGGTTGAGGCGCACCACGACCCAGACAAGGATCGGCACAAGAATGATGATCGCCCACGCGCCATGGGTGAACTTGGTCACACCGACGACGATGGTCACGACGAAGGTGACGACGGCGCCGAGCGCATTGATGAAGAGCCCGAAGCGCCAGCCGGACTCTTTGATACGAATGTGGCGTCGAGCCATACCTGCCTGCGAGAGCGTGAAACTGGTGAACACGCCGACGGCATAGAGCGGGATGAGGCGCGAGACCTCGGCGCTCATCATTGCCACGATCACTGCTGCGCTGATGGCGAGCGACACGATGCCGTTCGAGAACACCAGACGATGCCCGCGCTTGGTGAGCTGTCGGGGCATGAAGGAGTCTTCGGCCTGGAAACTGGCGAGGCGGGGGAAGTCGGCGAAAGCAGTGTTGGCGGCGAGCACGAGGATGAACATCGTGGCTGCCTGGGTGAAGATGAACATGGCGTGGCCGATGGTGCCATTGCCGTAGATGGCTTCTGCCACCTGGGACATCACCGTGCGTTCATGCGTGGGCACGGCGTGTACCTGAGTGGCGAGATACGAAATCCCGATGAACATGGCGCCGAGTAGTCCGCCCATGACCATGAGGGTATTTCGAGCGTTCTTCCACTCGGGAGCCTTGAACGCCGGGACGCCGTTGGAGATGGCCTCGACGCCGGTGACTGCCGCGCCACCTGAGGCGAAAGCGTGGAGCAGCAAGAAAATGCCCGCAGCGCCCGTGACCTTGAGCGCTTCAGTTTGTTCTGGATCAAGTGCGACATATTCGAGCCCGCCGCCGAAGAAGTTCTTGAACAAGCCGACGCTGATCATCGTGAACATGGCAATGAGGAATGCGAATGTCGGAATAGCGAAGAGCTTCCCGGATTCCTTCACGCCTCGCAGGTTGCCCCACGCGATGATGGCGATGAACGTGATGGCGATCGGCACCCGGTAGGGGAAGACGCCATGGAAGACGGAATAGAGCGCCGCGACACCAGCGGAGACCGACACCGACACTGTGAGGATGTAGTCGGTGAGCAGGGCGACGCCGGCGACCTGTGCGGGGATGACGCCGAGGTTGTCCTTGGTGACGATGTACGCGCCACCGGCTGATGGATAGGCCTTGATGGTCTGGCGGTAGCTGATGATGAGAATGGTGAGCACAACCACCATCGCCAAGGTGATGGGGAGTACGTATCCGAAGGCACTGATGCCCAGCCCGGCAGTGAGCAGGGTGAGCATGATCTCCTCGGAGGCGTATGCCGTGGAGGAGAGTGCGTCCGAGGAGAACACCGCAAGAGCGGTGCTGTTGCTAAGGCGTTCATGCTGCAGCTGGTCTGTGTGCAGCGTGCGGCCGAGGATCCGGTTCTTGAATCGGAACGATCGATTCTCCGGCAGATCCACCTTGGGGGTTGGCGGCAGCGGTGACGGTCCTGAAGTTGATTCAATCGTGGAAGTCATAACGAGTCACAGTCAACACCCGCCGGTGCCTTGCGCACAATCGGATCGGGGCTTCGTTCATATTCGCGAAACCTTGGATCCTTGGCTCATTGGTGGCACCGATAGCATCCGGGTTCGCTCGGCAGCGATCCGCTGCCGGGACCGCGCGCGTTGCGCCCCACCAATCCGAGGCTCCGTGTCGCTCTTCGAACTCCCTCAGTTGCTCGCCGACGAACCGGGACTCACCGCCGTGCTGGGACGCCGAGATGCGGTGTTGGTGGTCCCCGAGCCGGCCCGGGCGATCGCCATCGCCGCCATCGTTGATCGATCGGAACGTCGTCCCGTCGTCGTCGCCGTGCCCACAACGGGCGAGGCGGAGCGACTCGCCCACGACCTCGAGGTGTTCCTCGGCGCTGATGAGGTCGAACTGTTCCCGGCGTGGGAGACCCTGCCGTTCGAACGGGTGAGCCCGGCGGTGGAGACCATGGGCCGTCGGCTGCGCACCATGTGGCGGTTGCGTGAGCCAGCGCGCACCCCTGCGGTCGTGGTTGCTTCGGTGCGAGCTCTTGTGCAGCGGCTCGGACCCCATGTCGCAGATGTCGAACCGATCGTGGTGGGAGTCGGCGATCAGTTGGATCCCACAGCACTCATCGAATCGCTCGTTTCGATGGGATATCGCCGCGAGCATCAGGTGGAACATCGGGGAGAGGTCGCCGTGCGCGGTTCCATCGTCGATGTGTTCCCGAGTACTGCCGATGTCCCCGTTCGCATCGACCTCTGGGGCGATGAGATCGATCGACTCACCGAATTCTCGGTGGTCGATCAGCGCGCGACCATCGAACGTGCCGAGGTCGAGATTTTCCCGTGTCGCGAACTGTTGCCCACCGAGGAGGTCCGGTCGCGGGCTTCGGAGTTGCTGGTGAGCCAGCCATGGGGACGCGAGCAATGGGATCGTCTCGCCGAAGGGCAGATGTTCGACGGCATGGAGAGCTGGCTGCCCTGGCTCGTGCACGATGGCGACGATGGCACGCTTGACGGCGCCGAAGTGCTGTTCGATCTCATTGATGCTGACGCCCAGGTCTTACTGATCGAACCCCGCCGCATGCGTGATCGTGCTGCCGACATCCTTTCCGAGGAGGAGGACCTCGCCCGTTCGCTTTCGCGCACATGGGGTGTCGACGTCGAGGCCGATTTCCCGCAACTCCATGTGCCGTTCGATCGGCTTCTCGTGCGTACCAATGCACCAGCATGGTCCATCACCAACCTGCCCGAGGGACCTGACGTTGCCTCGGTGCAGGCCACCGGTTGGGACCCTGTGGTGGGTGAAGGGTCGACCCTTATTGCGCAGCTCACCCGACTTCTCGCTGACGGCTACCGCATTGTCGTGGCTGCCGATGGTTCCGGTTCGGCTGATCGAATCGTCACACTGCTCGGCGACCAAGGGTTGTTGTTCGAGTTCGACGAACGTCGACGCAGCGACCTCACCGCACCGGGTGGTCGGGTGGTGGTCGCTCCGATCGAACGCGGGTTCCTTCTTCCCGAAGTGAAGCTCGCCGTGCTGGGAGAGTCCGATATCACGGGACGTCGACGTGCACATCGACGCGCCCGGCCCCGTCGTGCTGCTGCGGCGCAGGGGTATTTCGATGATCTGCGCACCGGCGATTTTGTGGTGCACCACCAGCACGGTGTGGCGCGGTTCGCCGGCATGGTCAAGCGCACGATCGGCGGGGTCGAGCGCGATTATCTGCTGCTCGAATATCGCGGTGACGACAAGCTCTATGTGCCGAGCGATCAGATTGATGCAGTGCGTCACTTCACCGGCGGCGACTCGCCCTCGCTCAGTCGTCTCGGTGGCGGTGAATGGCAGAAGAGCAAGGCGCGTGTGCGTGCCGCTGTCACTGAGATCGCACAGGAACTCGTGGTGCTCTACCAGAAGCGCATCCACGAACCGGGACATGCCTTTGCCATCGACACCCCGTGGCAGCGCGAACTCGAGGATGCATTTCCTTATGAGCCCACACCCGATCAGCGCACCGCCATCGATGAGGTGAAGTCCGATATGGAAGCGCCCGTCCCAATGGATCGTCTGGTCTGTGGCGATGTGGGTTTCGGCAAAACCGAGGTCGCTATCCGAGCGGTGTTCAAGGCGGTGCAGGACGGCAAGCAGGCGGCAGTGTTGGTGCCAACCACATTGCTCGCCCAGCAGCACATGCAGACCTTCAGCGATCGGTTCGCCGGCTATCCCGTGCGCGTCGAGATGCTCAGTCGATTCCTCACAACGGCGCAGGCACGCAAGGTCATCGAAGGATTAGGCAGTGGTGACGTCGATGTTGTTATCGGCACTCACCGCCTGCTGTCGGCCGAACTCGAGTTCAAGGATCTCGGACTGCTCGTTGTGGATGAGGAACAGCGCTTCGGCGTCAACCACAAGGAGGCCATCAAGAACCTCCGGGTGGGTGTCGACGTGCTCACACTCACCGCCACACCCATTCCTCGCACCCTGGAGATGAGTCTCACCGGTATCCGCGATCTCACCCTGCTCAACACGCCACCGAGCGCCCGCCAGCCGATCCTCACCTATGTGGGGGAGTACGACGAGCGGGCCGTCGCTGAATCGATCCGACGCGAGTTGCTGCGTGAGGGGCAGGTTTTCTTCGTCCACAATCGCGTGCAGGACATCGAACGGGTGGCATCACAACTTCGCGAACTCGTCCCGGAAGCGCGGGTCGCGGTTGCCCATGGGCAGATGGACGAGGGCACGCTCGAGAAGGTGGTCCTCGATTTCTGGGAGGGTCAGTTCGATGTGTTGGTCTGCACCACCATCATCGAGAGCGGCATCGACATGCCCACGGTGAACACACTCGTGGTCGATCGGGCCGACCTCCTTGGTCTCGGACAGCTTCATCAGTTGCGCGGTCGTGTCGGGCGCTCGGGTAGTCGGGCGTATGCCTACCTGTTCTTCCCCCAGGACAGAGTCCTTTCCGAGGATGCCTACGAACGCTTGAAGACCATTGGTGAAGCCACCGAACTGGGTTCGGGATTTCGCATCGCCATGCGAGATCTCGAGATCCGCGGCGCAGGAAATCTTCTCGGCACCGGACAGAGCGGGCATATCGCCGCCGTTGGTTACGACCTCTATTGCGAGATGGTCACCGAGGCGGTGGCCGAACTCAAGGGCGAGCCCATCGACGAGCCGTCCGAGATCAAGATCGAGGTACCTCTCGATGCCAACCTTCCGCTCGAGTATGTGGAGCGCGAGGAGTCGCGGCTGGAGGCCTATCGGCGACTCGCAGGTGTCGTGTCGCTTCAGGAGGTCGAGGACATCAGGGCGGAATGGGAGGATCGGTACGGACCGGTTCCCGAGGCTGCGCAGGCGTTGCTCACAGTGGCCCGACTTCGGGCGGAATGTGTTCGCACCGGCGTGCGGGAGGTCACGGTGACCAAGGGCAGTGGCTTCGGTGGTCCCAAGGTCGTGGCCCGGATCAGCCCGATAGCGCTGCCCACCTCGAAGACGATTCGACTCGAACGGCTGTACCGGGGATCGATCTACAAGAGCGAGATCGGACAACTCCAGCTCGCACTGCGATCGACCGCCACGGTCGTTGACGATGTCCTGGCTGCCCTCACCGATCTACTGCCGCCCGGTGACTACGACCCTGCGAACCGCCGCGGATAGTGTGAGCCGTCTTGTGAAGAAGATCTGCTCCACCCTCATCGCAGTGCTTTCGCTCGGTCTCGTCGCATCGCTCATCGGCACCTCATGCTCGGCTGCCTCGCCGAGCGCACTCACCGTGGGTTCCTGGTCGCTCTCGAATCAGGATTTCACGACCCAACTCGAAGCGTTCGCCGATACATACGCCAAGGCCAATGGCTCGGCCAGTGATCTCCATGGCGCCGATGGCTCGTCCTGGGCCACCTCGTTCACCGCAGCGTTCCTGAACGACCAACTCAGTCTGCAGTTGGCCCGGATCGATGCCGCCCAGCGAGGCATTGAGATCACCGATGCCGATCGGGCCGCAGCCCAGAAGCTGCTTGAGGAGAACTTCACCTCCTCGCAGGGTGGTTCCTATTTCGCGGATCTCGATCCCGGGTATCAGAAGTCGCTCATCGAGGGGCTCGCGGCGCAGAGTGCCGTGATCTCGGTGCTCCAGGCCGAGGGCACATCCGATGAGGCGCTGCGCAGGCTCTACGACGCCAGTGGCGACAAATACAAGGGCGAACAGGTTTGCGCCAGTCACATCCTGATTTTCGCTGGTACTGGTCAGGGGCAATCCACTCCCACTGATGCCGAGTACGCCCAGTCGCTCGCGAAGATCGCGCAGATCCAGTCGCAACTCAAGGGAACCAGCAACTTCGCCGATCTCGCCGAGGCCAACTCCGACGACAGTGGCAGCGGTGCAAACGGGGGTGACCTCGGATGCAATCCCCGCGGTTCCTTCGTGCCCGAATTCGATGATGCGGCATGGACCCAGCCGATAGGCGTGGTGGGGAAGCCCGTCAAGACCCAGTACGGCTATCACCTCATCATTGTGCGAGTTCGTGGCGAACTCACCTTCGATGCGGTCAAGGAAGATCTCGCCTCGTCACTCAAGAGCAACCTGACCGAGCTTCTCGCCGCGGAGTTGGCCAATGTCGCCGCAACCGTGCAGGTCGGGGTTGACGGCCGATACGGCCAGTTCGTCGCTACCTCCGGCACGATCATCTCCCCGGCGGGCTCCAGTTCGCCGAGCACGCTCGCCCGCACGATGGCCGACCTCGCCGGAAGCTCACAGGGGTAGTCCCGACCCGTCGGGAATTCCCTCTTCGCTCATGGTCGAACTCCCGCGCATCATCGTGGTGGGTCTCGGTCCCGGCGATGTCGACCTGCTCACCGTCGGAACGGTCGCAGCGATTGCATCGGTCGAGGTTCGGTTCCTGCGCACCTCTCGTCACCCCGCTGCCGTCGCCGTGCCTGATGCGACCACGTTCGATTCCATCTACGAGACAGCCGAACGCATGGGCGAGGTCTATTCGGAGATCGTCGAGCGACTCGTCGATGCGGCCACCGAGCATGGGGTCGTCCTGTACGCGGTTCCGGGCTCACCGCTCGTGGCCGAGCACACCATCGAGCTTCTTCTTGCCGATGAGAGGGTCGACCTCGAGGTGCACCCGGCACTCTCCTTCCTTGATCTTGCATGGGTGCGTCTCGGCATCGACCCCGTCGAACGCGGCGTTCGAGTGCTTGACGGTCATCGCTTCGCCGTGGAGGGTGCCGGTGAACGCGGCCCGCTGCTCGTGGCCCAATGCGATTCCGTCCATGTGCTTTCCGATATCAAACTGGCGCTCGACAGCGGTCTGACCCCGTGCCTCGGACCCGATGCGCAGGTCGTGCTGTTGCAGCGACTCGGGCTGCCCGATGAGGTGGTCCGCTCCATTGCATGGACCGAACTCGACCGCGTCGAAGCCGACCATCTCACCTCGATCTACCTGCCGCAGCTCGCAGCGCCAATGGCGAGTGAACTCGTGGCGTTCGTCGAGCTGGTTGCCACCTTGCGAGCCGAATGCCCCTGGGATCAGGAACAGACCCACGAGTCGTTGCGACGCCATCTCCTCGAGGAGTCCTACGAGGTGCTCGAGGCCATCGATCAACTCGACGTCGACGCGGGGGAGGGTTACGACCACCTCGAAGAGGAGCTGGGTGACCTGCTCTTCCAGGTTTTCTTCCATTCGCAACTCGCCACTGAGCAGGGGCAGTTCACCATCGCCGATGTGGCGCGCAATGTGCACGACAAGCTGCGATCGCGCCACCCCCATGTGTTCGGCGACGTCGAGGCTCATGATGCCGATGCAGTCGTGGCCAGCTGGGAACAGATCAAGAAATCCGAGAAGGGGCGCTCCAGCGTCTTCGACGGAGTTCCCGATGCCATCCCAGCGCTGCTCTATGCCCTGAAGGTGCGCAAGAAGGCGAGCAGTCTCCCCACCGAGCAGCGATCACTGACCGAAATCCCGCAGATCGGTGAGGCGCTCGCTGCCGTCGAGGCGGGCGCTGACGACGACTCGGTCGGGGCGTTGCTCCTGGCAGTGGTCGAACTCTCCCGGCTCAGCGGCGTCGACCCCGAGACCGCACTGCGAGCCGCCGCGCGTCGCCATCGCGATGATGCGCGCGCTGCGGAACTCGCCAATCAGTAAACAGCATGATCATGCACGATCGGCGCGCGCGCCTGTGGAAACATTCACCCCAACGTTGAACGAGGAGCACCCCCTTTCATGAGCATCATCGAACACATCGCCGGCCGTGAGGTTCTCGACAGTCGTGGCAATCCCACGATCGAGGTCGAGATCATCCTCGAGTCAGGAGCCACGGGACGCGCCATTGTTCCGTCGGGTGCATCCACCGGAGCTTTCGAAGCAGTGGAGCTCCGTGACGGCGAGGACCGCTATGGCGGCAAGGGTGTGCTCACCGCTGTCGGGCACGTCGATGAGGAGATCTACGACACCCTCGTCGGTTTCGATGCCACTGACCAGCGCGATATCGATCGAGTGCTCATCGAACTCGATGGCACTGACAACAAGGGCCGACTTGGCGCCAATGCCATCCTCGGCGTCTCACTTGCCGTGGCTCGCGCTGCTGCCGACGATCTCTCTCTTCCGCTGTATCGCTATATCGGCGGCGTCAACGCGCATGTCCTTCCGGTGCCGATGATGAACGTCCTCAACGGCGGCGAGCATGCCGACAACAACGTCGACATCCAGGAGTTCATGATCATGCCGGTCGGCGCGGCGTCGTTCTCCGAGGCGTTGCGCTGGGGGACCGAGACCTACCACGTGCTCAAGAAGGTTCTCCACGATCGTGGACTCTCCACCGCTATCGGCGATGAGGGCGGCTTCGCTCCCAACCTCGCCTCCAACGAGGAAGCAGTCACCCTGCTCATCGAGGCCATCGAAAAGGCCGGGTTCACCCCCGGCGAAGACATCGCCATAGCGCTCGATGCCGCGTCCACCGAGTTCTACCGCGACGGCAACTAC
>WLCQ01000041.1 GCA_009705225.1 Actinomycetota bacterium
CCTCGCAGTTGTCCGGGCAGCGCCATGGGGCCTCAGGTGCGAGGTCGAGATTGCACTTGCGAACGGTTTCCCCGCCGGCGTAGCTCCGACTCTCGTAGTTCTTGCACTCCTCACGCATTGCCATGCACCCATCTTTCCATCGGTTCCGCCTCAGGAGCCACCGTGCCCGACCAAAACCGTGAATCCGCTGATCGCCTAGACTGAACCCGATTCAGTTTCTGACGAAAGGACTGCCATGGCCAGCCGCCGCCACCTCAAGATCCTCGCTCTCGCCACGTTTCTCGTACCGGTCGCGGTGACCGGTTGTAGCGGCGAAACTTCACTCGAGAGTTCCTCGCTGCAGTTCGACGTCGTCCCGACTGAGCGCCAGGTCATCGACACAGGAGCTACCGGAGCTTCGATGGGCGATTCGCTCTCCTCCAACGGCGACCTCAAGAGCGACAACGGAGAGGTGATCGGTCACTATTCGATGCATGGCTTCACGACGCAGGTCATGCCCGGCCGTGAGGAACGATTCCTCAATATTGAATACGAGTTCTCAACCGGCGATGCCATAGAAGCGCAGGGCAGCAACGATTACCCGCTCACGATGTCCTCGGGGCAGCCCACTGTCGATGGTCACGCCGATGACAACCTCATCCTCGGAATCATCGGCGGAACCGGCAAGTACAACACCGCACGCGGCAGTTGCCAACTCACCTACGAAGCCCCGAACTATCACGCCAGTTGCACGGTGAAGCAGTAGTCCCCGGGCCGTCGGGGCTCAGTCGTCGGAGTCGCGTACCTGGTGCCCGAGCAGATCGGCACTGTCGAGTGGGTCGGCCAGTTCGGGCTGACGGGCCAGACGCCAACGGGTGGCCAGCACAACCGCTGCGGCACCGAAAACCGCCGCTACGAGGGTGGCAACGAGGCTCACCCCACTCATCGAATCACCCACGATCACAATGCCCCCGAGTGCGGTGAACAACGCAGCGACCTGCGAACTGGCGGCCACCGCAGTGACACCCGCAGCGGGGAGCGCGGCAGTGCGCAGAACTCGGCCCACTGTGCCGAACAGCGCTACCGCGAGCGCTGCTCCGGCAGCTCCCCACAGTGCGCCCGGATTATGCAGGACATCGAACACGAAGGTGAATGGCAGCAACACGATCGAGCCCACGACCATGGATGCAGCCACGACTGCGGTGGGGTTGAGTCCCTCCTCGACAGCCAGTTCTGAGGTACGCAGGCTGGCCACCTCGAGCGCAACGAACAACATGGCGTAGACGGCAGCGAGCCAGGAGATGGAATCGCGTCCCACTCCCCCGGCGGCGGCTATGAGACCGATGACCGCCACCAGCGACGACCCAAGTGCCGCGGCAGTGGCCCATCGACCGCTGCGGTCGCGCACGAGCAGAGCAACGGCCGGGACACAAGCTACGGCGAGGCCCGCCAATGGACCATCGAGAGACCGGAACATCGTGCCCGCAGCGATGAGTCCGAACACGGAGATGACGACCGCCCGACGACCCGAGGCCACTCGCAAAGGAGCACGCCATGAGCCCGCACCCTGCCGTCTCCCGATAGCGAGGGCAATGACTGCACCCAGTGCCAGGCGGATGCCCACGATGCCGAATGCATTGCCTGATCCGTAGCGCCAGGCAATGTTGCAGCCGGCGAACAGCACTGCCGAGATGAGAATGTCGAGCGTCGCCCGCTCGCGGGTGGTGGTCACGGGGAACGTGCTCGATATGTCGGATCAGTTGGACCGGATTGATCGGCTCGTGACGCAGCCGATCGGAGGTTCAGCCGACCGAACCTTCCATCTGCAGTTCGATGAGCCGGCTCCACTCAACCGCATACTCCATTGGGAGTGTTCGGGTGATGGGCTCGATGAATCCATTGACAACCATGCCCATTGCCTGCTCGGCGGAGAGGCCGCGGCTCATGAGATAGAAGAGCTGCTCATCGGCGACCTTCGAGACCGTGGCCTCATGGCCGATGACGGCGTCGCGGGAACCGACCTCCATGTACGGGAAAGTGTCGGAGGTGGATTCGTCGTCGAGGATGAGCGCGTCGCACTGCACGTGGCTCTTGCAGCCATAGGCGTCGTCCTCAACACGGACCAGACCGCGGTACGAGGTGCGGCCACCATCTTTGGAGATGGACTTGGACACGATCTTCGAGGTGGTCTCAGGCGCTGCGTGAACCATCTTGGCGCCGGCATCCTGATGCTGACCGGGGCCGGCATAGGCCACCGAGAGAACCTCGCCCGAAGCCTTCGGGCCGACCATGTAGACCGCCGGGTACTTCATGGTGAGGCGTGAGCCGATGTTGCCATCGATCCATTCCATGTGACCCTCGGTCTCGACCCGGGCACGCTTGGTGACCAGGTTGAACACGTTGTTCGACCAGTTCTGGATGGTCGTGTAGGTGACACGGGCGCTGGGCTTCACGATGATTTCAACGACTGCAGAGTGCAGGGAGTCCGAGGTGTACACCGGAGCGGAACAGCCCTCGATGTAGTGAACCTGCGAACCCTCATCGGCGATGATGAGCGTGCGTTCGAACTGACCCATGTTCTCGGCGTTGATGCGGAAGTAGGCCTGCAGGGGCATTTCGACAGAAACGCCCGGCGGCACATAGATGAACGAGCCACCCGACCAGACCGCTGTGTTGAGCGAGGAGAACTTGTTGTCATTGGCGGGAATGACCGAACCGAAATAGGCACGAACGATCTCGGGATGCTCACGAAGCGCAGTGTCCATGTCGGTGAAGATGACACCCTGCTCCTCAAGATCCTCACGGTTCTTGTGGTACACGACCTCGGACTCGTACTGAGCCGTGACTCCGGCGAGATACTTGCGCTCTGCCTCGGGAATACCGAGTTTCTCGTAGGTCTGCTTGACCGAATCGGGAAGTTCGTCCCACGCGTCGACCTGCCCATGGGTGGGCTTGATGTAATAGAAGATGTCGTCGAAGAAGATTTCCGACATGTCGCCACCCCAACTGGGCATCGGACGACGCAGGAAGTGCTGGTAGCTCTTGAGACGGATGTCGCGCATCCAGTCGGGCTCGCCCTTCATCCAGGACATCTCTTTGATGATGTCCTCGGTGAGGCCACGCTTGGGCTTGAAGACGTAGTCCTCGGCGTCGCTCCAACCCAGCTTGTAGCGGCCGAGATCGAGTCCGAGATCAGTTGTGGCCATGATGACTCCAAGGGTGTGGGGAAGCGGGGGAATTTCTCCTATGGCGATAGTAACAAATACCCCGACGGAACCAACCGCTCTGGGAAAGGTTCTCCGTCGTCGTTGGCAACAATCTCGATCTCCTCGAGCAGAAACAGTTGGATCAGAGGGATCCGGGTTGCCGGATCAGCGGGAGCCCGGTGGTGGCGTGTCCTGCGGCAGGAGTTCGTCCAGCATCACCGGACGACCCTCCTCGAGGGACTGATGGGCCGCAGCCCCGATGGCAACCGACCAGAGACCGTCGATGATGCCGACCTCGGGTGGCGCTCCGGAGCGGACGGCAGCGGCCAGATCGAGATGCTCGAGGAAGCTCGATCCGTGATGGAAGCCTTGGTAGGCCACAGCGGGGTTCTCGATGATCTCGGCGTTGACGGCGCCTATGCCATCGGACCGGCGCCCCTGCACGAACTCCTGGGACGGAAGAAACGCCTCAACCTTGCCAAGTTCGCCGACCACCGAAAGTTCCTCTGCGTGGCGGGATGCCTCGGCGAACATGCACAGATCGAGCATGGCGCGAGCGCCGCCGGCGTACTCCACGATGACGAACGCGTTATCGAGAATGTCAGGAACCTCGCCGTCGTAGCGCTCGTCGAGGTGGTTGACGTCCTGGGCACCCGAGGCCATGACCCGCACGGGACGGTCATCAAGGATCAGGTTCATGAGGTCGAAGAAGTGACAGCACTTCTCGACCAACGTGCCGCCGGTATTGCGGTTGAACCGGTTCCAGTCGCCCACCTTGCGCAGGAATGGGAAACGATGCTCGCGAATGGCCAGCATTCGCGCGGTGCCTACGTCGCCAGCCCGTACTGCATCGACGAGCCTGGCCACTGGCGGCATGTAGCGGTACTCGAGGCCCACCCACACCAGCGCCTCACGATCGCGGGCGGTATCGAGAATCTCGAGACAGTCGGGCACCGTGGTGCACAGTGGCTTCTCGACAAGGATGTGCAGATCAGAGGGAAGCAGATCCCGCAATACCTCGGCATGGGTCATGTTCGGCGAGGCCACGACCACGACATCGCAGATATCGGCGTCGACGAGTTCGCGGTGATCATCGAACAGCCTCACCCCGCTGTCCGCATCGGCCGCATCAAGGACGGCACTGGCCCAGTTGCGGGAACCTTCGTGGGGATCGGCCACGGCGGTGACGACGGCGCCGGGCACGTGCAGGATGTTGTTGATGTGCTCGATGCCCATCATGCCGGATCCGATGATGCCGTAGCGCAGTGGTGTCTGATCAGTCACGGACGCCATCGTCACATTGCCACTGCAATGCGGTCAACACTCGTCGTAACCTTCACTCATGAGCGAATCACTCGTCGATGCAGCACCACGCAGACTCGGCTCGCGAAGCGTCGGGGCGCTGTCGTTTGGCTGCTGGCGGTTCACCTCACGCGACATCGGCGAAGCCGGCGCTCTTCTCGACACTGCGTTGGAACTGGGCATGAATCTCGTCGACACTGCCGACGTCTACGGCCTCGACTGGAACGGCACCGGATTCGGTTCGGTCGAGGCGCTACTCGGTGCCGTAATCGCCGAGCGGCCGGCCCGGCGCGAGGCCATGGTGCTGGCCACCAAGGGCGGCATCATCCCGGGCGTCCCTTACGACTCCTCCCCCGGCGCATTGCGCTCGGCACTCGACGCTTCGCTCGCGCGTCTCGGCGTCGAGCACATCGATCTCTATCAGGTGCATCGCCCCGACCTGTTCACGCATCCCGAGGTGCTCGCCGACACGCTTCGTTCGTTCATCGACTCCGGACGGGTTTCGATGGTTGGCGTTTCCAATGTGACCGTCGCCCAGACCCGCGCACTACGAGCACATCTTGGCAATGCGTTGGTGTCCACCCAGCCGGAGTTCTCAGCAGTGCATCTCGAACCACTACGGGACGGAACTTTCGATCTCTGCATGGAACTCGACCTCACACCACTGGCCTGGAGTCCGCTTGGCGGCGGCCGACTTCTCGATGACAACGACGCATCAGTGCGGCCCGAACTGCGCCTCGCGCTCGACGAACTTGCTGTGCGCGAAGGGGTTAGTCGAGCCTGCATCGCGATCGCCTTCGTGCTCGCCCATCCATCCCGACCGCTCGCCATTGTCGGCACCCAACAACCAGACCGCCTGCGGGAACTCGCACGCGCTGCGCAGGTGCAACTTGACCGCACCGACCTCTACCGCGTCATCGTGGCCTCCGAGGGCATGCCACTCCCATGAGTGCACTGTCCACCCCCGAGGTCGCGTGGTTCGGTTCGTTATGCGACGACGACTACGAGTTCCTCGGTGTCGCGAACCCAGCGTTGCGAAGTTCCTGGGAGCACTGCCGCGACATCACACTGGCTGCGGAACGAGGTGGATTCGACAACATCCTGCTGCCCTCGGGCTACACGCTCGGCATCGATGCGACAGTGTTCGCCGCTGCGATCGCCCCACTGGTGCAGCGCATGAAGCTTCTGCTGGCCCTGCGCATGGGTGAGGTTTGGCTCCCCCAGTTGGCCCGTCAGATCGCCACACTCGACCGTGTGCTCGAAGGTCGACTCACCATCAACATCATTTCGAGCGAAATGCCCGGCGAATCCATGGGCTCCGAAGATCGCTATCAGCGCACGCTCGAACATATGCAGGGATTACGGGCGTTGCTGTCGGGCGCACACCTCGAGATGCATGGCGAGTTCCTCGACTTCGACATTGATCCTCCATCGGCCACCACGAGCTCGGGGGCGTGTCCGCCCTTCTACTTCGGCGGACTCTCCGAGCCAGCCCGTGAGGTCGCAGCAGCACAGGCCGACGTGTACCTGCTGTGGCCCGACACCTTCGCCGGCATCGGTGCAGCAGTCGCCGATGTGAATGAGCGAGCCGTTCGCCACGGACGCACGCTGCGACACGGTCTACGCACCCATGTGATCGTGCGGGAGACTGAAAGCGAGGCCCGTGCCGCCGCTGATCGGCTGGTGAGTCATCTCGACCCAGTCGTCGGCGACGAAATTCGCAAGCGTTCCCTCGACTCCGGTTCAGTCGGTGTGGGCCGACAAACTGAGCTGCGTGATCTCGCCGACGCTGATGGTTACATCGACCGCCATCTCTGGACCGGCGTCGGTCGGGGTCGGTCAGGCTGCGGAATTGCCGTGGTTGGCGATCCCGATCAGGTCGTGGCGACGCTTCGCGAGTACCAGCAACAGGGAATCGACACATTCATTCTGTCGGGCTACCCGCATCTCGCTGAATGTGAACTGGTGAGCCGGTACGTGTTGCCGGTGCTGCGCTCCTAGGAACTGCTTCCGCCGGAACGCAGTGGTTTCAGGAAACGCCGAGAGCTGGTGCGAGACGGCGCCACGTGTCGACCGGAACGTCGACAGGATTGTCGGGCAACACCTGGATGCACACATGGCTGGCACCGGCCGCGTGCTGCGCTGCGACCCGTGCGGCGATTGCCTCCTCGTCGCCCCACACCACGATGGCGTCGACCAGTCGATCGGAACCACCATTGGCGATGTCGTCGTCGGTGAACCCGAAACGCTTGAGGTTGTTGGTGTAGTTCGGAAGCGTCAGATACATCGACATATGACCGCGGGCGATCGAGCGAGCCTTCTCCGGATCGGTCTCAAGGCACACCGCCTGCTCGACACAGATCCACGAATCGGGGCCCATGACATCGCGAGCGAAAGCCGTGTGCTCCACGGGCACGAAGTACGGATGCGCGCCGTCGGTTGCCTGCGCGGCGAACTCGAGCATCTTCGGTCCCAGCGCCGCCAGCACACGCCGGGGTGTGGTGGTCGCCGGTGATGCCGTGAAGAACGCGTTGTCCATGCCAGCGATGTAGTTCTTCATTGCCGAGAAGGGCTTGGAGTAGTCGTGCCCGCGCATGCCTTCAACCATGACCTGATGGCTCACGCCGAGTCCGAGCAGAAAGCGGTCAGGGAACGCCGAGGTGATGGTCTGCCATGCCGAATTGGCACTGATGGGATCGCGGGCGTAGATCGATGCGATGCCCGGCGCCACGATGAGCTTCTTGGTGGCCGCCAGCAGCAGTGTGGAACTCACGAACACCTCGCGTCCCACGGCTTCAGGGATCCACAGCGCGCTGTATCCGATCTCCTCGAGTTCCACCGCATGTTCCTGAGCCTTCGCCACGGGAACCTGATCGAGTTGATATGCCCAAACCCCTACGCGTCCGATGTCCATTCCGGAATCGTACGCGTACACTTCGGAGCGTGGTGTCGACCCGCTCCGATGAACCGAGGAGTTCCTCCGCAGATGGGGCGTCGGCCTCCGCTCCGCCCACATCCGAAGCACCCGTGGTCCGAGTCAGTTCGGCTCGTGTGAAATGGAGCCTCGCGGCGCTCACCGCTGCAGGCTGTGCCTACGTCGCCGTGGTTGACCCGAACACCTCGTCGTTCTATCCGCAGTGTCCGTTCCGGGCGCTCACCGGGTTTGATTGCCCCGGCTGCGGTATGACCCGTGCGCTCCACTCAGCACTGCACGGTGAGTTCCTGCAAGCGGCGAGCCACAATCTGCTGATGGTCGTGACCGCGGTTCTCGCAGTCGCATGGATCGCCTTCGGCATGGTTCAGCGCCGCCGGGGAAAGGTGCTGCCGCGGTTCTCGCTTACGCCACGAGCCATTGGCGCCATCGCCGTGGTCACCCTGGGCTTCTGGGTCCTGCGCAACCTGCCGATGCAACCGTTCCACTGGCTCAACTCCGCCGCCTGAACTCGGCCACCTGAACGACTGCGACATCCGGTTCGATAGCGATTGCGAGCAGTTTTCAGTCGATCCGGCGCAATTGCTCCCGGTAGCGACGACCCTTCGCCGCATAGTCATTGGCAGCCATCTCGATTCCGGCAATCTTGCCGGAGGCTTCCCGCAACTTCGCTGGCACACCAAGCGCCATCATGCCGGTGGGCACCTCCATGCGGTCGGGGACCACGGCGTTGGAACCGACGATGGAACCGGTGCGGATGATGGCGTGATGCAGCACCACTGAACCGTTACCCACCAACGCGAGATCCTCGACCGTGCAACCCTCGAGATGCACCATGTGGCCGATCACACAGGAGTCACCAACCACCGTGGGGTGCGTCGGGATGCAGTGGATGACTGATCCGTCCTGGATCGACGTGTTGCGACCGATACGAATGCCGCCGTTGTCACCGCGCAGCACGGCGCACGGCCACACCGTAGAGCCCTCGCCGATCTCGACATCGCCGATGATCACAGCTTCAGGATGCACCCAAGCGTCGGGATGAATGCGGGGCTCGACATCGCCAAGCGCGTAGATGGCCATCAGAAGGTGACCCGGCCATAGCCGCCGCGGAAGAAGATGAGCGGCGCACCTTCGTGGGTCACCGCGAGATCGGTGACATCGCCGATGACGATGTCGTGGTCCCCGCCATCAACGATGTTTGCGATGGTGCAATCGATGTACGCCAGCACTCCGTTAATCAGGGGCGACCCATTCGCCGAACGCTTCCAACCCAGCTCAGCGAACTTGTCCTCGTTCTTCGTGCTGAAGAGACGAGACACATCCTCTTGATCCTCAGCCAGCACGTTGACGCAGAAATGGGGCGAAGTACGCAGCTTGGCCCAGCTACCGGAGTTCTTGGCGGGGCAGTAGAGCACCTGCGCCGGATCAAGCGACAGAGAGGAGAAGGAACCGATGGCCATACCGGCAGGACCGTCATCGGTCATGGCGGTCACGATGACCACGCCAGTGGGGAAATGCCCGAGCACCTGGCGGTACTTGGAAGGGTCGATGTTGGGAGATTCGCGGTTCTCGGTCACCCGAAGAGCTTAGGCGAGGGTGATCGAGAGACCCTCGTGAGCGGCGACGACCTGACCGATTCCGAGACGTTCACCGTCGATCACCGCACCGGCAAGAAGGGCGTCGAGTTGATCATCATCATGAGACGGGTCGTGGTGGAACAGCACGAGAGTCTTCACACCTGCCCGAGCGGCAACCGTTAGGGCGTAGTCGACCGTGCAATGACCCCAAGTGGACTTCATCGCGAATTCTTCGGCCGTGTACTGCGCATCGTGAATGAGCAGGTCGGCACCGGCACAAAGTTCGAGAACATTGGCATCGACGTACTCGCCGTCAACCGGCTGTTGGTGATCGCTCACATAGGCAATGACGTATCCGTCGCGCTCGATGCGGTATCCGAACGTGGTGTCGGTATGCGGCACATGCAACGCGGTGACCTTGGCTCCGGCGATGTCATGCATGCCCGGCTCGAGAGTGCAGAAGGTGAGTTCAGCAGGCAACTCACACGCACGAACCGGGAAGAACGGCGGGCGCATGAGTTGATCGAACGCTTCGGGGAAACCGACGCCATCGTGCGAAGGGCCATACATCGCGACTCGGTCGCCCACCCGCAGCATCGGAGCAGCGAACGGCAGGCCCTGCACGTGATCCCAATGCAAGTGCGTGACCAGCGCGTGACCGGTAAACGGAACACTCGGGTCGCAGGTGGCGCCGAAATAACGAAGGCCGGTGCCGAGGTCGAGCAGGATCGGGTCATGACCATCATCGGTGAGCACAACTGACGCGGTGTTTCCGCCGTAGCGAGCCGTGGACGCACCTGCACATGGCGTGGAGCCGCGCACGCCGTAGAACGTCACCTGCACAGCACCACCCCCTTCATCGACAGACTCGGAGAATCACCGAAAGACACGAGATTCGAACAGTACGGCAGGGTGAAGTAGAGATGCGCACCGAGTGACAATTCTCACACCTTGCCGGTTGCGGCTACGTTGCCGCCATGACCATTGACACCGTGCGGATCACCGCCAACGGCATGACCTTCGAATGCCTCACCGCCGGCGATTCGGGTCCGTTGGCCCTTTGCCTGCACGGGTTCCCCGACACCGCACACGGTTGGCGCCATCTGCTGCCGGCACTTGCGGACGCCGGTTACCGGGCGGTGGCGCCCTTCATGCGCGGCTATGCCCCCTCCGATGTTCCCGCCGACGCCAGCTACCAGACCGGAGCACTGGCCCTCGATGCAGTGGCATTACATGAGGCTCTGGGCGGCGATGGCGATGCCGTGCTGATCGGTCACGACTGGGGCGCACTCGCCGTGTATGGCGCAGCGGCCGCCGCACCCGAGCGTTGGCGTCGGGTTGTTGCCGCCGCCGTGCCACCGGCACCGGCCATGGCCGCGGCATTCCTCTCCTATGAGCAACTCAAACGCTCCTGGTACATGTTCTTCTTCCAGCTCCCATTCGCCGATTTCGTCGTGCCGATGAATGATCTCGCCTACATCGATCAACTCTGGCGGGACTGGTCACCCGGCCACGACTGCACCGAAGACATGGCTCATATCCGTTCCGCACTCGGCACGCCGGAGAACCTCACCGCCGCGCTCGACTACTACCGCGTCACATGGGGAACCACCCCGAGCAATCCGGAGATCGACGCTCAACAGGCCACGTGGGCCGCAGTACCGCCACAGCCCACGCTCTATATCCATGGCCGCAACGACGGCTGTATCGGCGTTGAGTTCGGCGAGATCGCGGCGGACGGACTGAGTGCTGGTTCACGCGCCACCATCATCGAAAACGCCGGTCACTTCACCCAGATCGAACAACCGGCGGAGTTCAATCGCCTCGTGCTGGAGTTCCTCGCCGAGTAAGTCTTCGCAAGGTTGGGCGAACAACCGAATCGCAATCTGCAAACGACACAGGCACCGAGTTCACGGCAGGAGCAGTGAACCGTCCTCGGCCCTCGCGGCCAGCCCATCGGCGATCAAAGACTCCGCGGCCCGCGCTGCATCTCGTTCGCCCTCTTCACGTGCGGACCAGCCGCATGCATCGACGAACTGCAGCGGCGAAACCACAGCTCCGGTTCGAAGCACATCGAGCAGACGGGCCCGGCCCTGCCGGAACGATCCTTCGAACCGACTTTGACCAGCGCTGACTCCGGCGGAACCAACCGCCGGATCGGGCTCCGGCGAGCCAGCGGCGAACCACGTACAGCTCGCCTGCACCGGGCAGGCGCCACACGAGGGCGAGCGCTTCGTGCATACCAATGCTCCGAGGTCGAGCATTGCCTGGTTCCACGCCCATGACCGACCAGACGGCACCAGAGCATCGGCCCGTGACTGGGCGACTGATGCCGTGAGTCGCTCCCCCATCTGCCGGGCCAGCACCCGACCCACGTTGGTGTCGACCACCGCAGCATCGCGTTCGAAGGCAAACGCCAACACCGCACGAGCGGTGTACGGGCCGACACCGGGCAATGCCAGTAGCGCATCGAGTTCGGCGGGGAACTCACCGCCATGCAGTTCAACGACCTGCACCGCGGCCCGATGAAGATTGACGGCCCGACGGTTGTATCCGAGACCAGCCCACTCCTCCACCACCGCACCAACTCCGCCTGCAGCACACACGGCCACCGTGGGAAAGCGTTCGAGGAACTGTTCGAAACGTGGAACAACTCGCGACACCTGGGTCTGTTGCAACATCAGTTCAGACACCAGCACCGCCCACGGGTCGCGGGTGAGGCGCCACGGAAGATCGTCACGTCGACCCGATGCCCATACGAGCACCGGGTCGACAGCGAGATCAATCATCGATGAATCGCTGGGGCGCGAAACATCAATGGAACGCGAACCTCAGTCCTCGGTGAAGACATCGTCGGCGTAGGGAAGGCCGCGCACGGGGGCGAACTCACGCTTCCAGACCATGACCCGACGACGGAAATAGCAGACCTCTTCGGAACGCTGGTTGATGCCTTTGGTCTCGACGGTGACGATTCCGCGCTTGCCGTCGGAGGTCTCCTTCTTCTCCAGCACCTTGGTGACGGCGTAGATGGTGTCGCCGTGGAACGTGGGCTTGGCGTGCTTGAGGGTCTCGATCTCGAGGTTGGCGATGGCCGCACCGCTGACATCGGGGACGCTCATGCCCAGCACCAACGAGTAGACGAGGTTGCCCACCACGAGGGCCTTGCCCATGGGAGATTCGTTCTCGGCGAACCAATTATTGGTGTGCGTGGGGTGGTGATTCATGGTGATCATGCAGAAGAGGTGGTCGTCGGCCTCGGTGATGGTCTTGCCGGGCCAGTGGCGATAGACGTCCCCCACCTCGAAGTCCTCGAAATGGCGGCCGAAGGGGCGGTCATAAGTAGTCATGATTCGCACTCTACCGACTGGGCCTCCGGTGGCTACTCGTGGGTAACATCGCGCCATGACCACTCCCGATCTCACCGCTGCTGCCGCCATCGTCGACGCCGCCCACGAAGTCGTCGTCACCGCCACCCGCCGCCTGGCCACCACCGGTGGCCCCGATGTCAATCAGGTCATCGCCTATGACATCGCGCATGCCGCCGCCACGGTCGAGACCGCCCGGGCGATGCTCCCCTACGGTGCCAAGGGCGACCTCGAGGGCAACATCACCTGCGGCTATGTGGCCGATGCGGTGTGTGAACTGACCGCCAAGCTGTTCGGCCGCGAAGAAGAGTGGGGCGTGGAGCCCGGTGCGCTCGATCTCGCCCGCTCGTTCGTCGCCACGTATCGCTCGCCGGAGTTCCTGGCTTCGCTGGCCGATACTCCCGGGCCCCGTCATCTCGAGGCTGACTTCGAAATGGTGCAGGACACCTTCCGTCGTTTTGCCGAGGAGAAGATCGCCCCGGTCGCCGAGCACATCCATCGCCACAACCTCGACATCCCCGAGGACATCATCGAAGGTCTCGCCGAACTCGGCGGCTTCGGTCTCTCGGTACCCGTTCAGTACGAGGGCTACTCCGAGGGCGGCGAGAGCGAATACATGGGCATGGTTGTCGCCACCGAGGAACTCGCTCGAGTGTCGCTCGGAGCCGGCGGTTCGCTCATCACCCGCCCCGAGATCCTCACCCGTGCACTGCTGGCTGGCGGCACCGAGGAACAGCGCATGGAATGGCTGCCCAAACTCGCTTCGGCCGAGGTCATGGCTGCCGTTGCGGTGACCGAGCCCGACTACGGCTCCGACGTGGCCGGTGTGAAGGCCACCGCCACTCCCACCGAGGGCGGCTGGCTCATCAATGGCGTGAAGACCTGGTGCACGTTCGGCGCCCGCGCTGATGCGCTCATGCTGCTGGCCCGCACCAGCACCGACAAGAGCCTCACCCACAAGGCACTCACCATGTTCGTGGTGCCCAAGCCACGTGGCGAGGGCCACGGCTTCGCCTTCACCCAGGAAGCCGGCACCGACGGTGGCGCTCCCGGCGGCGGAAAGATGGAAGGCCGTGCCATCGACACCATCGGGTATCGCGGCATGCACTCCTACGAGATCGCGTTCGACAACTGGTTCGTGGCCGAGGCCAATCAGGTCGGCGGCGAGGCCGGACTCGGCAAGGGCTTCTACTACCAGATGGCCGGTTTCGAGAACGGCCGACTGCAGACCGCTGCTCGCGCTGTCGGCGTGATGCAGGCCGCGTATGAAGAGGCCCATCAGTACGCCCTCGATCGTTACGTGTTCGGTCAGCCCATCGCCGAGTACCAGCTCACGCAGGCCAAGCTCGGCCGCATGGTCATCCTCACCCAGGCCGCTCGCCAGTTCGGTTACGAAGTGGGCAAGCTCATGGCCAAGGGTGGTGGCCAACTCGAGGCCTCGATGGTGAAGGCCTACGTGTGCAAGGCCGCTGAGTGGGTGTCGCGTGAAGCCATGCAGATCCACGGTGGCTTCGGTTATGCCGAGGAGTACAAGGTCAGCCGCTACTTCGTCGACGCACGAGTGCTGTCCATCTTCGAGGGCGCCGATGAGACCCTGTGCCTCAAGGTCATCGCCCGCCGCATGCTCGACGCCGTCAAGTAGTCATCGCGCAATCGTCGAGAAGTCGAGCCGTTGCGCATAGGGTTCGACGGCTGTGACCGTCTGATGTTCCCGACTGTCACCCGCTCGTCCTGTAGTTCCTGAACTCATGAATTTCCCGAACACCACCGTTCGTTCCCATCCACACCGGAGACACCAATGACCATCGCCATCACCGAGGACCACCGCACACTTGCCGACGTGACCCGGGACTTCCTCGAGCGTCACGACTCCAAGGGCGCGGCCCGCTCCCTGCTCGAGGCCGACACCGAGACCATGCCGGCGTTCTGGGACGCGCTGGCTGAGTTGGGTTGGCTGGGTCTGCACATCTCCGAGGACAACGGCGGCTCCGGATTCGGCATGCCCGAACTCGTGGTGGTCGTCGAGCAGCTCGGCTCCGGTCTTGCCCCGGGCCCGTTCGTATCCACTGTGATCGCCAGCGCCGCCATCGGTGCTGCCGCACCGGCTGACGTGGCCGCTCGCCTGCTTCCCGGTCTCGCCGATGGTTCTGTCGTCGCCGGTGTTGGCATCGACGGCAACCTCACTGCCACCGCATCCTCGGTGAGCGGCACCGCCCACACCGTGCTCGGTGGTGGCCTCGGCCAACTGCTCATCGTGCGCGCCGGAGCAGATCTCGCCATTGTTGAGCGTTCGGCCATCGGAGTCACCGTCACCGAGCGCAAGAACCTCGACCCCACCCGTCGCAGTGCTGAGGTCACCTTCGCCGACGCCCCCGCCATCATCGTGGCCGGCGGCGGTCAGGTGCTGCTCGACATCACCCGCCTGCTTCTTGCTGCGGAGGCCACCGGTATCGCCCGCTCCACCACCACCATGGCTGCCGATTACGCCCGTGTACGTGAGCAGTTCGGTCGCGTCATCGCCACCTTCCAGGCAGTGAAGCACCATTGCGCCAACATGCTGGTCGAGACCGAGATCGCAACCGGCGCCGTGTGGGATGCCGCCCGTGCAGCAATGGCCGGCGGAGACCAGTTCTCCTACGCCGCTGCCATCGCTGCGGCCACCGCTGCTACCGCTGCGGACTTCAGTGCGCAGATGAACATCCAGGTGCACGGTGGCATCGGCTTCACATGGGAGCACGATGCGCATCTCTACCTGCGTCGTGCGCTGTCGATCGAGGCCATCCTCGACCCCGAGGCATCGAACATCGACATCGCCACGCATCTGCGCAACGGCGTGAAGCTCAGCCGTGCAGTGGAACTGCCACCCGAGGCCGAGTCGTACCGAGCCGAGGCCCGTGCCGCCATCGAGTCGGTCAAGCATCTCGAGGGCAAGGCCCAGGTCCAGGCTCTCGTGGCCAATGGTTACGCCGTGCCGCATTGGCCCCAGCCCTGGGGTCGTCAGGCCAGCGCGGTTGAGCAGCTCGTGATCGAAGAGGAGTTCAACGCCCTCGGCGTGAAGCGCCCCAGCTACCAGATCACCGGCTGGGTCATCCTCACGCTCACCCAGTACTCCAATGACGATCAGGTGGCCCGCTGGATCAAGCCGGCCCTCGATCAGGAACTCATCTGGTGCCAGCTGTTCAGCGAACCCGATGCCGGTTCCGACGCTGCTGGCGTGAAGACCAAAGCCACCCGCGTTGATGGTGGCTGGCTGGTCAACGGCCAGAAGGTCTGGACCACCGGAGCGCATCTCGCATCGTTCGGTCTGATCACCGTGCGCACCAACCCCGAGGCCGCCAAGCACGCCGGTATCACCACGATGGTTGTCGACATGCATGCCGAAGGTGTCGAGATTCGACCCCTTCGCATGGTCAACGGTGGCGCCGAATTCAACGAGGTGTTCTTCAGCGACGTGTTCGTGCCCGATGACGATGTGGTCGGTCCCGTCGACGCCGGTTGGACCGTTGCTCGTGGAACGCTCGGCAATGAGAGCGTCAGCATCGGCAATGGCGATGGCGCCATGATCATTCCGGCAGCGGCGTTCCTTGCTCCGTTCGACGCCAACCCCACCCGCCTCACCGGTGGCATCAGTCGCATCGGCAAGGCCGCTGCTCGCACCCAGGCCGTGGACACCCTCAACGTTCGTAGTGCCCAGCGTGCTGTGGCCGGTGGCGAGCCCGGACCGGAAGGTGCTGTGACCAAGCTCCTCATCAGCGAGAACGCCGAAGAGGCCGCTTCCATCCTTATGGAACTGGCCGGCGCAGAAGGCGCATACCTCGACGGCGCTGGATCGTTCTCTGGAAACCTGGCGCTGATGCATCGAGCCATGGCGATTGCCGGTGGCACCTCGGAGATCAAGCGCAATCAGATCGGCGAGCGCATCCTTGGTCTGCCGCGTGACCCGCTGATCAACTGATCAGGTTCGATGTGCATGAAGTTGTGAAAGGACCCCGGAGCTACTGCCCCGGGGTCCTTTCGCTTGCGGCTGTCGATCGAGTGGGAGAGCTTGCGCTGATCAGCCGGTGTAGGCGGGCCTTCTGACATCAGGTCCGAGATCGGTGTCGCTGTTGCCACCGGGCGACGTGGATGGCGGTGTGACCGAACTCGTGGGCGGGCTCGTCGGCGGGCTCGTGGAATCCGACGTGGGTGGCGTGAGATCGCAGGTGGGGGCACTGAAGGTGTCGGTGTCGAGGGTGACTGCGCCAGTGCGGGCCAGGGCCCGACCATGCACCGTGACCCCGGTGGTCACCGTGATCGAGGTGAGCGCCAGGATGTTGCCGACGAACACCGAGCCGGTTCCGAGTGTGGCGGAGCTGCCGACCTGCCAGAACACGTTGCATTCCTGAGCACCATTGATCAGCGACACTGTGCTGCTCGAACCGGTGATGAGCGTCGAGTCGGTCTGGAAGATGAACACAGTGCTGGGATCGCCACCTCCATCGAGCACGAGCGTTCCGGACAGACTGAGCGGGGACTTGTCGGTACCGGCGTACACGCCACCGGGCAATGTGAGACCCACGAGGTCCGAGGTCGTCGTCGCATTGAGCGGACGGCCAGCGGCATTGTCATAGGCGGTCGTGAGATCGGACTGCGCGAGTTGGGCGACGGAATCGGTCGTGTGCGTGGTTCCCGGGGCGTTCACCAGCCCAGGCGGAAAACCGGTGATCGAACTGCCCGGCCAGACACCGAGGTCCATCCCCATCGTGGTGGGGCCGGTGTTGGTCACGGCCTCCCCGCCGAGAACGGCGAAATTGCCCGAGGTGCCAAGCCCCACGGTGGGA
>WLCQ01000042.1 GCA_009705225.1 Actinomycetota bacterium
GGAATGATCATCAGCGTCGATGTCATGGACGACCATGAGGTCTCCGTTCTGATTTTCGATACCGGTGAAATCGTCTCGGTGGAGCCACACCGTTGGTCGGTGACCCAGCCGCGTCTCGAATCAGGTCGGTTGTTGCATGAGGACATGGGGTCGTTCCGTCAACTCCCGTTCAAACTCGCGTGGGCCGTCACCATTCATAAGAGCCAGGGGATGACCTTTGACAAAGTCATCATCGATATCGGTGGAGGCACACGATCCACTGGTCAGCTCTACGTGGCGCTGAGTCGGGCTCGTTCGCTCGACGGCATTGTCCTGCGGCAGGCGATTCGCTCGAAGCATGTGCTCGTTGATGAAGATGTGTCGAGGTTCTTCGCCCGGCGGCGGGTCGAGTCCGGTCCGCTCGCCGGTCAGCGCCTCGCTGTTGTGGCTACGAACGTCACCGGGCACGGTCAGTACGACCGCATTGTCGAACTTGCAGTGGTCATCGTCGAGGGCGGAATCGTGGTCGACGAGTTCGACACGATGATTCATCCCCTCCGGGACGTCACTGCATCGTGGGAGCACGGGATCACCGCCTCGATGGCCTCGATCGCCCCATCGTTCAGCGAAGCCTGGGCTGCGATCGCACCGAATCTCGAGGGCTGCGTGCTCGTGGCCCACGGACTCTCCGCTCTCTCGCGTCAGCTCCGACAGGAGTTCATGGCCAGCGACATGGCCCCCGGTTCACTGGGCACCGGTGTGTGTACCCGGGAGCAGAGCGGAGATTCACTGGCCGCGGCCTGTTCGGCCCGAGAAATTCCGTTTGATCCGGCACCGAACGCGCTCGGCAAAGCCCGGGCTGCAGCACAACTGATTCGCGCTCTCGACGATCTGGAGACGACGTTCGAGCCGATGTCGGGCCTCGTACCCGGTGTCTCCCCACCGAGACTCCAGCGTCGACCGGGGCAGCTCGATGATCTCGTCCGGCGGCTTGATCGTGATGCGGTCTCCGTCGAACCAACCCAGTTGTTCGCTGGCCGCCTCGCCCGGTTCCTTGACGACGGCCGTCTCGACGATGAGGAGCGGCTACATCTTGGTGATCTCGCGGCGAGACTCGGTCTCGACGCCGATGCCCAGTTCGCCATCCATGAACGCTTCTGCACCTCGATGGTCGAGGCCGCTGCTCGCGACGAAGAGATGGATGATGACGAATGGGAGCACATCGCGCTCGTTCATGGCGATCTGGGGATGGAACTTCCAGTGCGGCCGCCAGCCCGGCCGGATCAGGTGGTTGAGCTCTTCCGTGGAATGCAGGTTTGCTTCACCGGTTTCCCACTTGAAGGGCCTGGTGGCTTCTACAGCCTCGTTGGACTCGCCCGCTCGATTGGGCTCGCGGACGTCGGCGACGTTTCTTCGAGACGTGGACATCTGGTTGTCGCACTCGATCGAGCATCCACATCGCAAACCGCCAAGCGCGCTCGTGCGAACGGCATCCCGCTCATCGACGTCGCTACCTTCCTCGACCTCGTCGAGAACGGTGAGGTGGGGGATCCGCCTGAGCCGATCGAGCAACCTCAGTGGTCGTCGCGCCGGGGATCCGGTTCGAGCTATCGATCGGCGCCTCGTGAGCCGAAGCGGCGCGAGCCGATCAGGGCTGAAGATGTACCGAAGAACCGCCCTGCTGGCCGGTACAGCATCGAGCAGCTCGTTGCTATCGTCGAACTACTCGACCCGGACAAGTCACTCGACGACACCGAACTGCTCAACAAGTGCATCGCTTTCCTCGAATTCGATCAACGAACTCCGCAGCGCGTGAAGAAGATTGCGACTTCGATCGACACACATCGAGGAGAGGAGGTTGGCAGTTTCAGGGCGCGACAGAGTCTTCGAAGCACCACTGCGACTGCAAGCGATCTCACAGCGAATCGAACCTCCGAAGATGATGAGTTCGTTCCGCAGCCGGGAATGGGCATCTGTTTCACCGGTGCGGCAGTCATCAACGGGGAGAAGGTCCTGCGCAAGGTCCTTCAGGACGCAGCAGCGCGAGCCGGCCTGATCGTGCTCGAGACGGTCAAGAGCGGTTGCGATGTGCTCGTCTTTGCCGACGAGAACGCTCGGTCGACGAAGAAGGTGAAGAAGGCGTTGGAGATGGGTATTGAGGGTATGACCGTCGAACGCTTCGCCGAACTATTCCTCGTCGACGAGGAATAGTTCGGCGAAGCCGCCGTCTATGAGATTGGTGTACCGGTGAAGCAGCCGATGAAGTAGGGGAACTCATAGGTCGCGGAGTAGTGGTACGACTCGATGGTCTTGCCATCGAGCTCGATGGGGGAGCTGCGGCCGTGGCACGCATCGAGGTCGGCGTTGGTCGGTAAATCGCCCGCGGCGTTGCGCTCCACCACGATTGGGAACCCGTCATAGGCGAATCCCACGACCGTCGATGGACCCATAGCGGCATTGCGAAGACAGGACGGCACGTCGTGATAGTGGTACACGCTCGATTGCTGGGGATGACCGTCGCAGGAGTCCTGGGTCTCGTAGGCCACGGCGTCGCGATTGCGTTCGTCAAGAGGCGCAAACATCGACACGCCGTTCTTCATGATGCCGATCTGACCCTTGCCGAGACATTTCGGTGCTGACGCAATGCTTGGCGTTATTGACAACGAGACCTTCACATCGTTGCTGGCGATCCGGTTGGGATTGCGGTCGTAGGCATAGGCCGGGTCATTCGACGCGATCGGGAAGGTTCCGGTGTGTTCATCGATCGGTAGTCCATTGCTGGTGATGAGCCGGGTGTCGCCATCGATCACTTCGGAATAGGAAGCCATCGGCCACGCGACATCGCCTTCGACGGAAATCTTCTTCGAGAGGTCCCAGGTGCCGGCGACTTCATCGAGCCACGGTCCGGCAGCATGCGCGCCGCCACCGTTCGGCATCCCACCATCGCAGGCGTAGAGCCCGCCCACCGCCGGGCCGGTGAGTGTGACCTTCGAGGTGCCGATCGGCAGCTTCGTGGTGTCCGCTGGCGGCCCGACCCACACGTTCACAATGGAGGTACCCGCGCCCGGGACAGTTGAGGTCGTGCTGCTTTTGGAAGCCGCTGAATCACTCGTACTTCCCGATCCTCCGCATGCGGTGGAGAGAACAGCGAGCGTGCAAAGGGCCGATGCGATCACGAGTGGTTTCTTCATGGTGGTCTTCATCGTGGTCTTCATGGTGGGAAGGCCCTTTTTCAGCGGGCCGGTCCGGGTGCGCCGCCCGGTGGTGGTCCCTGTGGTGGGCCACCCTGAGCGGCGTCGGTCGCCACGAACTCGCCTTTCAGGCATGTGAGAACTGAGTTCTTTGATGGATCATTGGCGTGGTAGTGGTACCCGATCCCGGCAACAGAATGACCGCCGCAGTCATCGAGATTCGCGGCCTCGAGATCAGCGCCGCTGAGCGGAAGGTGAATCGGGAATCCGTCCATCGCGTACCCAAACATCGCGGTCTCGCCCGCGAGATGGTCGTCGTCGAGGGTGCCGCAGCCGGTGGCGCCATGAAGGTGATAACCCTCAACGTTATTGAAGTGACCACCGCAATCATCGAAGGCCGCGATCGTGTGGGCACCGAGAATCGCGCTCACCGGCGCCGACTTGGCGATCACGATGCCATCGAGCGTGATCCCCCAATCTGAACTCTGGGCCGAACTCGAACCCGCAGCCATGACCGGAGTGGTGGGGATGACGACGGACTTCGTGATCGACTCGCCGTTGGTAAGCCATTCCACCCGGCCCTCGACACATTGGTTCTGATACTGCGGATCGACGTCCGGTCGGGCTGCACCCAGGAACGCTGCTTGGGAATCGGTGACCTTCACCTTCCCGAGGTCGTCATACATATGCCACTGGTCGTCGTTGTAGAACGTCGCCAGGTTCTTGATGAACTCACCGGTGAGGTCGTAGGTGCCGTTGCCGTCGAACCAGATTCCGGCGTCGTCAGCAGTTGTGGTGATGGTGTCGGGGCAGAAGGGCCCGGGGCTGTAGGTGGCCGGAGCGCCGGAGATGGTGACGGTGGAACAGGTGGTGATCGTCTCGCCGCTCAGCGTGCACTCGGCGGTTGCCACATCACCCACGATCGCCCCCTCGGCGAAATGGTCGACCTCAAAGGTGTGCTGGCTGGTCTCGGCCGCTGTGGTCGTGGTCGGACTTGATGACTCGGAGCTGCCGCAGCCCGCGACGAACAGAATGAGGCAGGCGACGGCAACGGCGGCAGGGCGATGGTTCATCGCAACTCGATTCGTCATGGCGGCACCTTTGTACCGCCCATTTTCAACCACAAGCATCTCGGGTCAAGGTGTGAATACAGTAAGTGGGATTTTTCCAACAAATGCGTGGCGACCCTGAAGGATTCGTAGATGAGTATCCGGGCGGAGATACAGACCGAGGACTTAGCGCCCACGCTGAGCTTGGTGCACGAGCAGGTGCTCGCACGGCCCGATGCGCCGGCGATCTTCGAGACGGATGGTTCTGTCATCACGTTCGGCGAACTCTGGCAACGCGCGTGCGAGTTGGCCGATCAGCTCGATATCGAGTTCGGCGAAATCACGGGTTTCTGCCTGCCTCGGAGCGCCGAGGTCGTCGTCGCGATGATGGCCGTGATGATGCGCGGTGGCGTGTACGCACCGTTCAGTCCTGACGATCCGCCAGTTCGCACCGACAACCTCCAGGACCGCATCGGTGTGCGTCGAATTATCGAGTCCGATGGAAAGCGCCTCATCGTGAGCACCCGACCGGTTGCTTCGGCACCGGTGATGGACATGAGCGGCGACCCTGCTGAGCGTCCCATTTATGTCATGTGGACCAGTGGTTCCACCGGTGAACCGAAAGCTGTCGTCGTGCCCCATCGTGGCGTCATCCGCCTGATCCGCGACCGCGAATTCATGGACATCGGCCCCTCGGACCGGATGGTGTTCGCGTCGAATGCCATGTTCGATGCTGCGACCTGGGAGATCTGGGTTTCGCTGGCCAATGGTGCCGGTCTCGTGGTGATCAGCCCTGATGATCTCGTCGACGCCCGACGGTTACGGGCCCGATTCGAACAGACCGGTGTCACCCGGACGTTTCTGACCACGTCGTTGTTCAACCACCTGGTTCGCACTGATCCCACGATGTTCGGCTCACTCACCAGCGTTTCGGTCGGCGGTGAATCGCTCAATGCTTCGGTGATGCGGACCGTGCTCGAGTCGGGCGCCGCGCCGACGTATCTGCTCAATGCCTACGGGCCGACCGAGTGCACCACATTCGCCTGCTGGAGACTGATTGAGCATGTTCCCGCAGACGCACTGCGAATCCCCATCGGCGTGCCCATCCGTGAGACCGAACTCGCGGTTGTCGACGAGCAGGGTCAGCCCATCTCCGACGACAGCGAGGGCGAGCTCTGGATCGCCGGCGCCGGGGTGGCGCTCGGCTATTTCGGCTCGCCACCGGAGATGGCCCGGTTCGTTGAGATCACGTTGCCGGGCTATGTCGGCAGTCGCTGGTATCGAACCGGCGATCTCGTGCGTCGACTGCCTGATGGTGCGCTTGACTGCCTCGGGCGAATCGATCGGCAGGTCAAGATCCATGGCTATCGGATCGAGCCAGGTGAGATCGAAGCTGCGATCACTGCTCAAACTGGAGTGTCGGCCGCAGCAGTGGTGACCATGCGTTCCGGCTCCACGGTCAGCCTGCTCGGGTTCCTCGTGGCGATCGCGCAACATGACGTGGACCCTGACGCCATCTTGCGGCGGCTTCGTGAGTCGCTACCGCAGTACATGGTGCCGGCCCGGCTCATCGTGATCGACAGCCTTCCGACCACAGCGAACGGCAAACTCGACGAGGAGCGACTTCGCACGTTCGCACGATCGGCACCGACACCTCGTGAAGAGTCCGAGGTTTCCGATGCGCTCTTCGACCCTGTTGCCGAATTCGTTCTCGAATGCGCGAAGGCTGTCATCGGCGATGTGAACCTCGAGGTCAATGACGACCTTTGGGCCGCTGGTCTTGATTCGCTCTCGGCAATCGAACTCCTCGACACCATCAATGGCGGCGATTACGGGCGTTTCGACACCCCCGAATTCGAGGGGCTGGTCACCGTGGCGGAACTCGCCGGAGTGTTGCGCCAAACCTCCGTCGGCGATGATGGGAACACACCGGCCTCATCGGTGATCACGTTCAACGCTGGCGGACGTGCCCGACCGGTGTTCGCCATACCGGGGACGGGAGGCGCCTCGGCCCGGTTCACTCATCTTGCTCGTGCGCTCGGAGCGGATCAGCCCCTGATCGTCATCGGCCCGAGTGGAATGCATCGTGCGGGGCCGGTGCACCGCACCATCGAGGAGATGGCGCAGCACGCGTGCACCGAGATCGAAGCGCACCTCGGGGCCGGGGATGTCTGCGTTCTGCTCGGATATTCGCTCGGGGGTTCGATCGCGTATGAAGCTGCATGCCGACTCGACGAGCGTGGGGTCGACGTCCGCCTCGTGGTCCTCGACGCAATACCGGGAGTTGCCGATGGCGAGGAGCTCGACCGGTTGCGTCCTCCTCGACCGATCCCGGAGCGACGGGCCGTGCGGACGCGGGTCCGCAATCGCGGTATCGCTGCCACACTGCGCCGGGTGCCGGTGGCGATCAGCGTTCGTCGCCGGATGAAGCGGATCGAACGTCTTTGCGTGGATCCGGGGCCGCCCAGCTTCGACCTCGAGCGATACCAGGCGTTTGCCCGGATCCAGAAACTTGCCGTGGAGACCTATGTTCCCGAACCTTCACTGCTGCGAGCCACGCTCATCCGAGTGGACAATGGCCCGATCGAGGACCTGTGCGCTCACCTGTTCTCGCATCTCGACATACACGTCGTGGCAGGAGAGCACGAGACCATGCTCGCTCTGGACCACGTTTCGGGAATCGTACCGATCCTGCAACCGATCATCGACGCGCCGAGCGGGCACGAGAGGTGCCGATAGTTAGTTGAATCTTTGTTCTACACTTACCCCACCTGAGGCAGTTCGTCGGCGGAGAAGTCTGCCGGGCTTCTTCGGTGCTCTCGCCGAGTAACCCCGCCAAGAAAGTGGTTCGTTCGATGATTCAGCAGGTGCCGTTCAGGCTTCCAGTTTCTAAACCACATCGCTGCACTCCGGGGCGCTCGGTCGGAGTTGTCCTTCTCGTACTGATCGCCGCATGCGCCTCGTTGCTGGCAGCCTGCGGCGGATCGACCGAATCTTCGAAGGAAGCCTCAGATGTGTCGCTCAAGGTCGGGGTCATCAGCCCCGGAAGTTCCGCCCGACAGGTCAATCGCATGAAGTCAGGGGCGTTCGACGGTGCCGAGTACTCGGTCGAGTGGGTCGAGTTCGCCACCACCAACGATGCGCTTCCCGCACTCATCTCCGGTGCCATCGACGTCGCGCTTCTCGTCCAGTCACCCAATGCCGTCCTCGCCGCCGGCAACGCCACCGAACCCTGGACCACCGAGACCGCTCCCTTCGTGATCGTCGGTGCGGCACTTCCCTACGTCGAGGATGGACAGCTCGTCATCGTCAAGACGGACTCACCGATCCAATCGCTCGACGATCTGCGGGGCAGGTCGATCACCTTCCCGCGCGGATCGCTGCAGCAGTACTGCTGGGCCAAGCTCCGCCTGTCGAACAACCTCCCCGACGGTGCCGTGAACGAGGTCCTCATGGCCGCCGGAGAGGCGAGAGCGGCATATCTCAGCGGAGCGATCGAAGCGAACGTCGCCAACTCCTGGGCAAGGTCCCAGATCGTGGCGGGGAAGTCCCGATCGATCGCCACCTGTGAGCCCTCTGTCGCGCCTGAGTACACGGTCACGCTGGCCCGCGCCCGACTCCTCGACGATCAGGCGACCGCAGCGGCGGTGAGTGACCTCCTTGAGCGTTCGCAGACTGCTGAGGCGTGGTGGAACGACAACCGGGATGAAGCCGCGAAGACCTATATCGAGGTCGCATCCCAGTCGGTTGCGGAAGCGGCCGCGTCGGCCAAGTACGACAATCGAGTGCGGGTCCCGCTGGACGCCGAGACCATCGCCGCCATCCAGGATGAGGCTGATGTCTTCGCCGAACTCGGTGTCATGAGGACCCGACCGGATATCGCCTTCCTCTTTGACAACCGGTTCGACGACGGCCTCACCCGGGGTCGATGACTGAAGCGCTCCAGGGCACCGCTGGTCCGTTGCTGCCCGGAGCTGTCGAAGATGCACCTCCGGTGACCATCGGTCGGACGACAGATGCGACCCTGGCGCGTGTATCGCGCTGGACAGCAGGCCGACCGGTGGGGGATCGGCGTCGCCGTCGGTTCGGTTCCGGACGCATGCTCGGTCCCCTGCTGCTCGTGTTCGTCTGGTGGTTGTTGTCCGCTCTGGGTGTCCTCGACCCAGATCTCTTCCCCGGTCCCGCCGAAGTGGTGCGGGAGGGGGCGCATCTGATCGGCACCGGCCAGTTCCATGCCGCGCTGCTCGCTTCCTTCCGACGGGTGGCTGTCGGGATGTCGATCGGGGTCTCGACCGGGGTCAGTCTCGCTGTACTCGCCGGCCTCTTCTCGCTCGGTCGCAACCTCTTCGACTCGAACATGCAGATCATCAAGGCGGTTCCGACCTTCTCCATCGCGCCCCTGCTCATCATCTGGATGGGCATCGGCGAGGGTCCGAAGTTCCTCCTCATCGCGATCTCCACCTCAGTCCCGGTGTACGTCGGTGTCTACGGGGCGATCCGCAATATGGACCCGCGCCTTCTCGACATGGCTCGTACGCTCGAGCTGCGCCGCTCGACACTCATCCGTCAGATCGTCCTGCCCGGAACGACCCCGGAGTTCCTCGTCGGCCTCCGCCTCAGCTTCGCCTCAGCATGGTTGGCCCTCATCTTCGCCGAACAGGTCAATGCCAGAGAGGGTCTCGCCAAGTTGATGAACGACGGGCGGAACTCCTTCCAGATCGACCTCATGCTGTTCGTCGTGGTGGTCTACGCCATCCTCGGACTTGCTTCATACGGGTTCGTCCGCATGCTCGAGCGACGCCTATTGGTATGGAAGCAGTGAGTATCGACAACCACGTTGTTGATCGCCGGGCCATCGACCCCGCGGTGGTGCTCGACGGGGTGAGTCGTTCATTCGGTGATCGTGTCATCCTCGATGGTCTTGATCTCATGATCGATGAGGGCGAGTTCGTCGTGATTCTTGGCCATAGCGGTACCGGCAAGAGCACGCTCCTGCGGATTCTCGCCGGTCTCGATCAGGAGTTCTCGGGCCGCTTCCTTGCGCCGTCCCAGCGATCGATCGCATTTCAGGAACCGCGACTCGTGCCGTGGCGTCGGGTGTTACCCAATGTCACGCTCGGGCTCAATGGCGACACTGCACAGGCCCTGGGTCGTGAAGCGTTGGATGAGGTCGGACTCGGGACTCATCTTCGCGCGTGGCCCAACACACTCTCGGGGGGAGAGGCCCAACGAGTAGCTCTCGCCAGGGCCATGGTGCGCATGCCTGATCTGCTGCTGCTCGACGAACCCTTCGGTGCGCTCGATGCACTCACCCGGGTGCAGATGCAGGAACTCCTCATGGAACTGTGCGCCAAACATCGTCCGACCGTGGTGCTCGTCACCCACGATGTCGAGGAGGCGGTGCTGCTCGCCGATCGACTCCTTGTGCTCGACGGAGGTCGCTTCATCCTCGATCAGCGAGTGACACTTCCCCGGCCCCGACTGCGCACTGCTCCAGATGTGCAGCGGATCCGGGCCGACGTGCTGCGGGCGCTGGGTGTGTTCGACGAGCGATCGGAGCCGTCATGAGCAGCGCTGGCGACTCCGCGGTCAATGCGCAACCACAGAGTCTGGCGGTCGAGCTCGCCCGTGTGGTCGCCCAGAAACCGGATCAGTTGGCCGTCACCGACGGGGTGCGTGAGATCACCTTCGGTGAGCTCGGTCACCGTGCGTCGGCCGTTGCTCATCGCGTGCTCGAACTGCAGGCTGAGGAGGGATCGACGGGACGAGCGTTGGGGGGCACCCGTTGGTTGCCCATCGTCGTCGATCGCACATCTGCATCTGTCGTCGCGCTCCACGGGGCGGCACGCGCCGGTGCGGCGTTCTCGCCCATCGAAGCCGATCTACCTGCGGAGCGAATCGCCGAAGTGTTCCGTCGGTTGGGCGACCCGAAGGTTGCGCTCGTGCCCGATCGTCGCCATCTCGAACTCCTCCCACCCGGGGTCCGCGGCGTCGAGGTCATGGATGACAGTCTCATCGGGTCCCGCGAAGTCGTCGACGTCGATCCGCTCGATCCGGCGGTTGTCAACTTCACCTCCGGGTCGACCGGTCGCCCCAAAGCAGTGCTCTGGAGATGGAACGCCTTCACCAGATCCATGAAGGGCGAACGAGAGCGCACTCCCGGCATCGGATCTCGCAGAGCGAGTCACCTGCGGCCGTTCTCGTTCGGTGCCGGGCTCATCCGTATCGGTCGGATCTCGCTCGGTGATTCGCTCCACATCCTCGATCCCCGTCTCTTCGACCCTGATGGGTTGCTCGACGCGATGGCGCAGCATGAACTCACCGACATTCACCTCGGCGCCAGTCTCATGGCCTCGCTGGTGCGTGGGTCGAATCGGGGACGCCGACTTCCCACCATCGATGTGATCCGACTCGGCGGTGAACCGACACCTTGGGATCTGCTTCCGAAGGTCTTCGAGATGGTCTCTCCCGATGCCACGGTCCATGTGGGTTTCGCTGCCACCGAGGCCGGGAACATGACGCGCTTCGAGGTGCGTCCTGGCGATCCGATTGGCGAGGGATTCGTTCCGCTCGGTCGCCCGGTGCGACCCGACATGTTCCGCCTCATGCCTGTCGAGGACGTTGATACCGCATTCGAGATCTATGTCGGCGATCCCCAGGCCAGTGGTTTCCTCGACGACCCCGAGCTCGAGGCGGCAAGGTTCAGTATCGACGCAGATGGTGTTCGGTGGTGGCGCAGCGGTGATCTCGCCACTGTCGACGCCGAGGGCATCTTCCACCACCGGGGCCGTATTGATTCGATGGTCAAGGTCAATGGTGTGCTCGTCGAGCCCAGCGAGGTCGAAGCTGCATTGCGCATGATCGACGGGATCGCTGATGCTGCGGTTGTTCCCAAGGTCGCTGTCAACGGCTCCAAACGGCTCATCGGGCATCTCGTGGTCGACGACGAGTCGCTCACGCCTGAATCAGTGCGTGAACAACTGTTGCAGCAGCTCCCACAGGCGCTCGTTCCTGCGATGTTCGTGCTCCATCAGTGTTTCCCCGTTACTGATCGTGGCAAGTTGGATCGCCGAGCGTTGGCCGAAGGCGCATGGGAACGTTGGCGCTCGTCCGAGCCGCGCACTGGTCATCTCGAACAGGAACTCTGGTTGGCCAGTCAGATCCAACTCATCCTTGATCTTGGTGAGGTGGGCTTCGATGAGGACATCTGGGATCTAGGTCTTGACTCGCTCGGCGCGGTTGAACTGTGCGCGGTGATCGCCGAAGCTGGGTTCGGAGAGATGAACCCGAACCAATTGCTCGAAACGCGCACGGCGGGTTCGTTGGTGGCGTTCTTGAGCTCGCGTGAGTGCGAACTCAATTCCGCATCGGTAGTCCTGAACTCTTCCGGTAGTCATCGGCCTGTGTTCGCTCTGCCCGGTGGTGGCGGAACAGCGTTGCGTTTTCAAGCACTTGCGCAGTGCCTGGGAGCGGAGCAACCCGTCGTCGTGATCGAACCCAGGGGCATGCATTGTGCCGGGCCTGTTGATCGCACCATCGAATCAATGGCGGCGCATGCAGTTGGGGAGATCACCGAGCGCCTTGGGGTGGGGGAGCGTTGTGTGCTTCTGGGATTCTCGGCAGGAGCGACCTCGGCATTCGAAACCGCACGGCAGTTGCATGCGAGTGGCCGCGAGGTCGATCTCATGCTGCTCGACGCTGTGCCCGGCGGCCGACAACCGTCGGCTGCATCGCTGATCCGCACAGTCGCGGCACCGACGGCCAACGATGATCGCCCCGGGTTCCTCCATCGACTGCGTGACCGGGGTCCGGTGGAAACGGCACGGCGTCTGCCAGCGCTTCTCACCACGCGGCGGCGTGCGCGTCGCATCGAGCGTTACGTCGTCGATCCGGGTCCGCCGAGCCATGACCTCGATCGGTACCTCGCGCTTCGACGTATCCAGAGCGAAGCCATTCGGGCGTATCGACCCGAACGACTTCCTTTCGCCGGCACCCTCATCAGGGTCGCCGACAATCCCATCGAGGCGCTGGTCGAGCCGCTGGTGCAGGGACTCACCGTGGTTGAGGTGGGTGGGGACCACGACTCGATGCTCATGCACCCGCATGTCAGCGCCATCGCCGATGCGGTGATCGGGCGCCTTGCTGTCACCTCGGCATCAGAAGTCTGACCCGTCCTGCCCCAGCGGCTGGCGGCCTCTCGGCCTTCTGGGGGCTTCAGCAAGAAGGGGCTTGGGGACTTTTTTGCCTCCCTCATGTAGGTTTCCAACGCGAAGGATAAGAAAAATCCAAATCCTGCGTGGAATCGGATGACGTCAATGGGACGAGTGGGCGAAGAGGGAGCAGAGGTGGCGAAGTCTCTTTCGGCGCGCCGACGATTCTCCTTTCCGACCGCACTCAGCTTCGTGTTGGTCCTTTCCCTCCTTGCGGCGGTCGTGGTCGTCGAGCCAGCGGCCGCGGAGGGAACGCCTACGTCCTCGGCTGATGCCACCTCGACGACATCGGATTCCGCATCCTCCTCGACTGCAACACCGGCGCGTTCTGATCGACCTGATGCACCCACCGACGTTCGGGCGGTAGCCACCGCAGACGGTACTGAGGTGCGGTGGAATGCCGCGGCTCCCTCCGAGCTCGCGCCCGCCCCAACGGAGTACCTCGTTGTCGGATGCGGCCCGTACGCATTCGGTTCGACCGAGGCAACCACGGCGGCCAACGCAGTGTGCCTGGACGAGGAGTCGTCGCGTCCGGTGCGTGTCGCCGCCGATGTCACCGATGCAGTAGTGAACTGTGTACCCACCGCCACGGAGTTCTGCGTCATAGCGGTGTTCGCCGAGAACGACTCGCTGCAGTCACGAGCGGTTGTCGTGGGCTCGGGCGGCACGCCGCCAAATGCGCCGACTGATCTCGTCGCAACGCCGGGGGCCGACGGGCGCTCCGTCGAACTGTCGTGGACGGCGGGCGCTGAAGTCGTGCAGGCCGGAGAAATACCACCGATCCCACAACTGTGGGAGGTGTCGCGCGGTGACCGTGTGCTCGCTCGCTCGCTCGCTGACCCACGATTCATCGATGACTCCTGCGGCCTCGCAACGCGATGCGAGTACTCCGTTCGCGCTGTGAGTCCCGCCGGTCGATCCGGCGCCATCAAGGTTGCGTCCATCACCAAGGGCACGGCAGCCCCCACTGTCGACGCGCCTTCGTCGTTCGTCGCCCCCGGGCTCGGAGCGATCACCGGCGGGGCCGGGCACGGTGCAGTCGATGCCCGTCCGATCGAACTGCAATTGCGAACTGAGGGAGGCGAGATCCCGCTGGACACGATCGTCGCACCCGATGCGAGTGGTCGCTGGTCGCTGACCATACCGGCATCATTTGCGCCGGGGATCTATCGGGTGGTGGCCCGTCAAGCAGGTTTTGAAACGATCTCCGAGCCGCTGGTGATCGCCGAGGATCGACCACTCACCGCTGCTCTCGCCGGCACAGCGGGTGCGACTGACGCACCGATCGGAACAGTTTCTGCCTCCAGTCTGCATCTCGATGGCTCGGCCGTGGTGAGCCCTCCTGGTTCCACGATCGAGGTCACCGACCACTGGGGATTCCAACTTCCCGTTGGATCGATCCCAACCCAGGAGTCGCTTGGTCTCGCGACCGAACGTGCCGATGGTTCACATCGAGGTGCGACCCGGCAGGTACCCGTCGCCGCTGATGGTGTCTGGAGCATCGACCTTCCCGTCGACCGTTCGGTCACATCAATCCACATCATTTCCGTCACCCAGACGATCCCGGGCGTTCGGGTCTCGACCCGATTCATCGCCGTGCAGGTCCTCGCACCTTCCGTGTTCCGTCAGGGTCGTACGACCAACAGCCTCCTCACAGCATCCGTCCTCGCCATGACCACACAGGGGGGGCAGCAGAACCAGAACCAGAATCAGAGCCCGACTCCGCCGACGGCTCCGACCAATGTTGTCGCTGTCTCGGCTCCCTCGTCAGCGGTGGTCTCATGGTCGCCGATCTTCTCGAACAGCTCAGCGGTGAGCTCTTATGTGGTCTCGGTCGTCGGCAGCTCGGTTCCGGGCTGCACCCTGCTCATTGAACTCGGTGCGCAGGGCGGTGGTCAGCCCCGTTGCACAGTGTCGGGTCTGCGCAATGGCACCGGGTACCAGTTCACCGTCGTGGCCCGAAACGCAGCGGGGGATTCGCCTGCCTCGGTTGCATCAGCGTCGGTTGTCCCAGCTGCTGTTCCGATGGCCCCGGCGCTGGTGCGCGCCTCCGCGAGTTCCGAGGCAGCAACCGTCGCGTGGACAAGTCGATTCAATAACGGTGCCGCGATCACGTCATTCACTGTGACCACCGTTGAGGAGCCCAACCTCAGATGCCTCTCGAGTTCACTTGTGGCACTGCCCGCTCGCAGCTGCGTTGTTCGGGGTCTCACCAATGGCAGGGACTACACGTTCACGGTGGTTGCCACAAACGCTGCTGGCAATTCGTTGGCTTCAGCGCCATCCGATTCGGTTCGAGTTGCCGGAGCACCAGCAGCACCGGTCGATCTCGTTGCCGTCGCTGGCGACAGGTCGGCCACCATCAGTTGGAGCACCCCAGCATCGAACGGTCGCCCGATCACGTCGTATTCGGTGCGCACTGCGCAGGGGCCTTGGAAAACCTGCACGTACGTCGTTCCCGATTCAGGAAGCGCCACCAACACCTGCACGGTCACCGGTCTCATCAATGGCAACACCTACGCGTTCATCGCGACCGCAACCAACGCGGTGGGGACGTCAGTGGGGTCCTCCCCGACCAGCCCGGTCATAGCTGCGGCGGTCCCCAGCGCACCGCTCTCTGTCACCGCTGTGCTCAATGGCACCACCGCAACTGTTCAGTGGTCTGCCTCGGAGCCGAACGGTCGTCCTGTCACGTCGTACGTCGTCACCGCGGATCAGGATCCAGCGAAGACCTGCACCGCGGTCGCAGTGCAGGGAATCCTCCGGCGGACCTGTTCCATCACGGCGCTCGAGTACGCCAGTGGGTACACGTTCACGGTCGTTGCCGTCAGCGAGGCCGGCCGGTCAGTGGCTTCTGCGCCTTCGAACGAAGTCAGGCCAGTGAAGGTCCCAGACGCTCCGACGTCAGTGACAGCGCGCGCTGAGGATGGCGCAGTAACCATCTCCTGGGTCGATTCGGTCACCTACGGCGTACCGGTGACCTCCTACGTCGTGAAGGCAGTCTCGAACGCGAGCAAGACCTGCACGCTCTCGCCGCCGTTCGGAATCAGTCGGTCGTGCCGAATCGACGGTCTCACCAATGGTGTGAGCCAACAATTCACGGTGGTGGCGAACAGCACGTTGGGCGCGTCGGCTGTGTCGGCGGCATCGGCAGCGGTCACCCCTGCGGCGGTTCCCACTGCACCACTGACAGTCGCGGCCGCAGCCGGTGATGCCCGTGCCACAGTGACATGGTCGACGGCTGTCGGTAATGGCGCCACGGTCACCGGTTACACCGTGACCGCTGTCGAGGATCCCTCCCGACAGTGCTCCACGAGCGCGCTGGTGGGCAGTGCTGCCCGATCCTGTGTCGTCACTGGTCTGGTCAATGGCCGCTCGTATTCCTTCACGGTCATTGCCACGAATCGTGCCGGTGATTCGCGTCCGTCCGCACCATCGGCAGCGGTGCTCGCCGCCGGCGTACCGCTCGCACCGGACGAGGTCGTGGCCACCCCTTCGTCCACAACCGCAACAGTGCAGTGGAACACCAGTTCATCCAACGGCTCGCCGATCCTGTCCTACACGGTGACCACCGTCGAACAACCGACGCGCACCTGCACGGTTCGGGTGAGTGATCCGAGTGCCTCCACCGAAACCTGCACCGTCACCCGTCTGACCAACGGCACGGAGTACACGTTCGTTGTGCACGCGACCAACGCCATCGGACAGTCTCCAGCCTCGGTCGCATCATTGCCGGTGACGCCTGCGACTGTGCCGTCCGCGCCGATGAGCATCTCGGGCGTGGGCAGTGGGTCCTCAGCGGTCGTCACCTGGGCACCGGCCGCCAATGGTGGTTCACCAATCACGTCGTATTTGGTCTCCACCACGCAACGACCATTCCGCACCTGCACCAGCACCGCACTTGTCGGTCCGCCCCCCACCTCATGTGTGATCGATGGCCTCACCATCGGTGAGAGCTACAACTTCCGGGTTCGTGCGGTGAACCTGGTCGGCAACTCGCGTTATTCGGTGACGTCGGATGATGTGCTCATCGGTTCTCGTCCTGAAGCACCTGGGTCTGTCTCCGCTGTTCGCGGAAATGGTGAAATTGAGGTCCGTTGGACTGCAGCGGTCGCGCCGAATCTTCCGGTCACCTCCTA
>WLCQ01000043.1 GCA_009705225.1 Actinomycetota bacterium
GCCGCCGTACTGCGGCACCCACCAGTGGACGTACGTAGGCGTATCCGTGGGGTCACGCAGCAGCCAGTTGGCCAATACGGGGGATCCGGTACGGAGGCTCTTGGGCATGTCGACAGTTGCGCGGCATGTCACGACACATGTGATCGGAGCGGTCGTCCATGCAGCAGGGGCCGAACTGGGAGCGGCCTGCGGATTCTCGAGCGCGTGGAGCGAGGGGCTGTGATCGCGATAGGTGAGGGTGCCGACAAGATTCGAAGAACCGAGTACGAGAGTGGAGGTGGCGGAGGCACCGATGTCGAACGGACTCGGGCTCTGGGTCCAGGCAAGGTTCACGGGGCCGGGCTCGACTGGAACGGTGACCGTTGTGTTGCGGGTGCCGCGGAACACGCCGTCGGGGGCACTCTCTCCCACCTGGAACCTCTGCGTGATCCAACCCGACTGTGTCGGTGTCCACGGGACTGTGGCCCGTCCGAAACTGTCGGTGTACACCGGCGCACCCACGGTGTTGCCAGCTTCATCAAGCAGATACACCGGGACACCCGAGGGTGCCGGCAGTCCGGCCCACTGGGCGAAGAAACATGCGCCCGAATAGTCGTTGAGGTCATGGCGGATGTTGCTGGCCGACGCGGTGGCTGAGCACACATCAATGCGGGTCGGGATCGGAACGCCCACCGAATATGACGAGGTGGTGGCGAGGTTGGCGCCCCGGGCGATGGACGTCGGAACGACCCCCCGTGCGGCATACGCAACCGACTCCATCGAAACGTCGGTGTTGACCGGCGTGTAGATGTCATGCGGCATCAGTTCGATATCGAAGTAGTCGGTGCCGTTCGTCGGGGCACAGTGGTCGTCGCCCGCCGATGCAACCCAGAAGGTGAAGAGCGTTTCGGTGAAGCCCCACGCCAGCGCGCTCGACGAGGCGATCGTTCCGGGTCCTGCCGGTTTGGTGCCCGGAGTGCCGCCGAGAAGTTGACCCGAGGCAATGCGCTGGCGGCCCTGGTTCTGGATGAAGTTCTCGATGAGGGTCCGCGGCACCCAGACACCGCCGGTCCACATTCCGCCGGCGCTCGTGCGCTTGTAGGAGGAGTAGACCTCGACGCTCGGATAGTTGCAGTACTGGGTGACGCCGCGAGGTCCGGTGTAGGTGAGCGAGACCTTGAGTGACCCGGGGTTGTAGATGCCGTCGGGGTACACCGGCACGATCGAAGCGGTCGGGCGGGCGCCCTTCACCCGGAACGGAGCGGTGTCAGAAGCGCCGCTGGCATACCAATTGCTGCCCGCATACGTGGCCCGGAGCTGATGGGCCCCAGACTGCACGAGAAGCTCCACCGGGAATTCCGCAGCACCATCGACGAGCGTCTTCGTGCCGAGGAAGGTGGACCCATCAAAGAGGGTGACGCTTCCGGTGGCGATCGGCCCGACGTACCTACCCGCGGCACTGCCGACGCGCACCCCGATGAAATGCGTACCGGCAACAGGCAACTGGTAGTCGCAGGTCGGCTGATAGCTCCGACCGCAGGTGGCGGTGTTCAGGATCTGACCGGCGCTGGTGAGTTCGACGCCGTCGGAGTCGAGCAGCGTGACCTTGGGGGCGAAGCCGGCCGTCGATGCATTGTTCACCGTGAACGTGCGAGCCGCGGTGGCCACCACACCGGTGCGAGACGCCGCGGTGATCAGCGCCGTCCACTGACCATCGGCCAGGTCGGGTGAATCAGAGAACTGACCGGCACAACTCGAACAGGTGACGAGCTCGGAGGTGACCACCGGTGCACCGACGGCTGCATCTCCGCGGTAGTACGCAACTGTGAGCGCAGCACGACCAAAGGGATCAGCAACTGAGGACCCACCCCAACCGTGGGTGATGGTTCCGCCCACGAACCCGCTCGGCATCGAAGCACCGGCGGCCGGAACACCAATGACGATTTCAGGGGCAGTGGAGTCGACCAGAACTGTGATCGCGGAACTGGCCCGGGACACACCAGAAGTCGTGGACTGGGCGACCTCGAGGGTCCACACTCCGTCGGCAAGTGCGATTGCCGTGCTGTACGAACCCGAACCCGAAACCGCGGTGGTGAACGTGGATGCAGGAATCGCTCCGACCACGGAACCGCTGTGAGCCCGGACGACCACTGACGATTGCATCGACACTGCGGTGCTGGCCGTGCCCGCCAGGGTGAACCCGGTGAGCAGCGGTGTCGTTGACGCGGTGATTGCACCGGAGGGACCGAAGGTGGCTGAGGCCGGCGAGGAGATCGCGGGACGGACGGCGTCGATGACAAGCGAGCGGGTCGTCGTCGTCGTCGATGTCTGTGCACGGGTCGGGTAGGTCCAGTGACAGCCCCATACATAGCGGGTGCAGACCGTGGACGACCACACCTGCGAGGTTGCGGCCATGTCGAACTGCACCGAGCCGGTGGTCGGCACTGCGAGCAGTGTGCAGCTCCAGGTGCCACCACTGATCACTGCAGTGCACGGGGCCTGCACTCCCCCGCGCACTGAACCGGTCAGTGACGTGAGGGTGCGGTTCACCGGAAGTACACCAGTGAGCACGACGTCGGAGACCGAGCCGGTGGAACGAAGGAACACCTCAGTGGGAACCACGGGACTGGACTCGACGGTGAACAGCGACGGATCAGCAGAGTTGGTGATGACGCCGAACGGGGTGCGCTGGCTGGCGGCCACCGAGAATGTGCCCTCGGGGAAATTGGCCGGAACGGTGTAGCTCCAGGTTCCATCGGCGGCGACCGGAACGACGACCGAATGGGCCACCGAACCGGGTGTGCCGGTAAACCACGAAGGAGTTCCTGTGGGGGTCCAGTTGAGGACCACATCAGCATCGGTGCCCGGGATGCTCGGCTTTGCTGCAAGGCCGCGAAGCACCGGGGAGGAAGCGATCGACATCGAGGCCGACGCCGTGGACGAATCGCCGGAAGTGAATCCACGCACAGTGAGAGCGTTCGGAATAGTCGTCGTCGTGGCCGCGCGGGCGGCGCTGAAACCGAGCCGGTAGCTGTAGGACACCACCTGATAGCTGAGTGCTCCGGGTGAGGTGAGACCGTTGATCGTGCAAAGGCGGGCTCCGCCGGCACGCGACGACCATGAGCAGGACTTCGAGGCGTCGCCCACCACGGAGGCGACGACCTCGTCGGCTCCGAATGGCGGATTGCTGAACACGACGACGGCCGAGGTCGAACCGGGAATGGCGACCGCCGTGGCCGGTGCCGTGGGCGGAGCCTCGAGAGTGACGGGGCCGGCGATGGTGACCGCACCCTCACCGGCGCTGTTCGTCGACACTGCGGAGAATCGATACTCACGGCCGTACTCCAAACCGGAGATCGTGCAGTACCCCGACACCACCGTGCAGAACGACGATGGTTGCCCAACGGCAGAGGCGGTGGTCGAGGTGATGGCCTCGGCGTTGTTGATGGTGATGATGGCGTTGACCGAACCGTTCGTGGACGGGAACACCAAAAGTTGCGGTGCGCTTGGACGAGCAACCGGCACGACCGCTGTCGACAGCCCCGACTCGACCGATGTGCCGGCGCGGTTCGTGGCGGTCACGCTGAAGCGATAGCCCTGTCCGTTTGTGAGACCAGTGATTCGACAGGTGTTGGTGTCCGCTCCAGCGGTGGCCACGACCACCGTGCAGCTGGAAACTGGTGCGATCCACGAGAACCTGACATCGGAGGAGTTGACGTCACCGACGCGTGTGGCCATCGCCGTGTACGAGGTGATCGGTGCTCCGCCATTGCTCGACGGCGTGGTCCACGACACCGTGGCCGTTGTGGTTCCGGGAACGGCGATAACGCCGGTCGGTGCTTCTGCGCTGCGGGCGGGAACAGCGTTGACCGCGACGGCCGGCGCGCTCGCACCATTGGCGTTGCGGGCCACCACCGTGACGGCGTAGGAGTTTCCATTGGTCAGCCCGGAGATGGTGCATCGATTGGTCTCGACCATCCATGGGTTCGTACCGACGAAATACGAGCACGAACGCTCGATATCGCCAACCACGGTTGCGGTGTACGAGGTGACGGCCGAACCGTTCCCGTTGGGCGGGTTCCAGCCGATGGTGATGGCGGAGTCGGCCGAGACCGGCACGGCGGTCACGGTGGAGGGCACCGCGGCGGGGACGCCACTGACCACGACCGGATAGCTCGAGCCAATGGCATTGGTGGCGACGACGCTGACGTCGTAGGTATCGCCGTTGCGCAGACCGGCGAGCACACACGAGGTCGTCCCTCCAGCGGCGATGACCGATGTGCACTGACTGTCCCACGGACGGGTGGACCATGACGGGAAGTACCGACCGCGCTTCACCGCCGTTGCGGTGTACGAGGTGATGGGCGAACCATTCGCCGCTGGCGCCGACCACGATGCGGTGAGCTGTTCGAATCCCTTGGCCACACTCGCCGATGTGACAGGCGCGGGCGGATCCACCGGGGTCAACGCTGCGGTGGGAACCGACCAGGCTCCGTACCCAACAGCGTTGCGGAACCGCGAAGAAAATGTGTACGCCGTGCCGTAGGTGAGTCCTTCGATGCTGCAGGCCGAGAAGAAGACCACCGTGAGATCACGCACGCAGGTCAGCGACGGGTCCTCGACAGCTACGACCTGCACCTCGGTGAGCGGAGAACCATTGTCGGATGGCGGATTCCAGACGGTGTAGGCGCTCCTGCCGTCCAAGCTGGTGCGCTGACTCGGAGCGCCGGGCACACCAACGGGGGTGACCGCACTGGTGGCTGAAGACTCCGGGCCAGAGCCGGCGGCCGTGACCGCGCGGACCGTGAACCGAACCGCTGTTCCGTTGGTGAGCCCGGTGACAGTGCACGAACTGGTCTCAGGGACACTCGGGAGAACGTCTCGGGTGCAGCTGCGCGGGGTCGGACGCATCCACCACGGAAGGGAGTCGGAGACCACCTCAGTCACGACGTAGGAAGTGATCGCGGAGCCGCGGCCATCAGCAGGTGTCCAAGAGACGGTGATAGCGCCGTCGCCCGGGACCGCAACGGCTCCCGTGACTCGGGCAGGCGGTGGCATCGGCGTGGTTGCAGCTGTGGCCATCGACGGGTCGGAGGTACCGACGGCATTGGTGGCGGTGACACGGAACCGATACGCGGTTCCGTTCGTCAGTCCGCTCACCGTGCAGAAGTCCCCCCAGTTGGTGTCGGTGCGATACGAGCATCCGAGCGAAGGATCGACCGTGGAGGTGACGTTGAACTGCGTGATCCGATTGCCATTGGCGGCCGGCGAGGTCCAACGCACGGTGATGAGGGCATCACCAGCGGTGGCGGTGACATCGAGCGGGGCGTCCGGAGTTCCGAACGGTGAAGAGGGCACGACCGAAGCTGAACTCGCCGAGGCAACGCCGGTGCCGACGGCGTTGGTGGCGAGAACCTCGAAGGCGTAGGAGGTTCCGTTGCTCAGACCGGTGATCGTGCAGGTGTTGACCGCTGAGATACCGATCCGCGAGATGCACGAGCGCAGAGGCGCGCCCACGACTCTGGCCGTGTATGACTCGATCGGTGCGCCGTTGTCGGCCCCCGGGGTCCATGACACGGTGACCTGACCACGGCCCTTGGTGGCGACCACCGCAGTGGGAGCGGCGGGCTTCGTCGCCGGCGTGACCGACGCGCTTCGCGTTGTCGGGCCGACTCCGAGACCATTGCGTGCCGACACGAGGAAGCGCACAGCGACCCCATTGGTCAGGCCATTCACCGTGCAGGAGGTTGCCGTCGAAGAGGTGACATCAACCGCACAGGACTTCGAGTCGTCGCCCTCGACCGTGACGGTGTAGCCGGTGATGGGTTGCCCGTTGGCGGCAGGTGCGACCCAGCGAACAGCGGCACTCGAATCACCACGTTCGGCGACGACCGAACCGGGTGCATCGGGAGCCGACTCGGGAGTGTCCGATGTGGTGGCAGCCGCGCCACGACCGAGCAGATTCACGGCGACGACACGAACCGTGTACGTCGTTCCTGCGATCAATCCGGTGAGCGTGCATTCATTCGCACTCGTCCCCGTGACGACGACCGAGCATGTGGCGGCAACGGAGTCACCCGAAGTTGTGGCAGTGACGATGTACGACAGAACCGTGGCGCCGTTGGCCGAAGCCGGGCTCCACCTGACCGTCGCCGTGGTCGCGGTGTGAACGATCGTCAGCCCCGATGGCGCAGACGGCGTGTTCACAGCAGTGGCGGCCGCGCTCGGTGCCGTCCAATCACTGTCGCCGATTGCGTTGGAGGCACGGGCCTCGAACGTGTACGCCCGACCGAACTCGAGCCCGGTGATCTCACAGAACACCCATGAACCGTTGGCAAGCGGTTCCGAGCAGTTCAGCGACGGATCCTCGACCGCACGCACCGCCACCGAGGTCACCGGCGAACCGGTGACCGAGCGACGGATACGGATCGATGCTGTGGGGGTCCGAACGCCACCGGTGACGAGGTCGATCGAGGGGACATCGGGTGCCGCCGATGGGGTGACGGCCACCGAGGGCATGCTCGGTACACCAGCACCAACACGGTTCGAGGCGACGACCTGCACCGACTGCGCGACATCGTTGAGCACACCGGTGATCGTGCAACGCAGTGCGGCAGGCGGAACAACCGAACACCGCTTAGAGGGATCGCTGAGCACGCTCGCCACATAGCCGGTCACCGCAGCACCGTTGCCATTGGCCGCCGACCAGGTGATGTCGAGTTGCTGACTCGATGGGACAGCCACAACAGACATCGTTGGGCCGGGAACGCCAGCGGGGACGACTGCGGCCGAGGGTGCACTCGGAGCCGAAGAGCCCTCGGCGTTGGAAGCGGTGACCAGGAATGAGTAGCTCTGACCGTTGACCAGTCCGACCACGGTGCAGGTGGTCTCGGCGGCGCCGACCACCGAACAACGCAGTGCTGAGTCACTGACCTCAACGACTTCGAAACCCGTGATCGCCGATCCGTTGGCCGAGGGTGCGGTCCAGCTGATGATCGCAGCGTTGTCATCGGCGATAGCGGTGACCGAAGTCGGAGCAGCAGGCGCCCCAGCGGAGATGACCGCAGCACTGGCGGCCGAAGCTTCGCTGATTCCGATGGCGTTGACGGCGACGACCACGACATCGGAGGAACTGCCGATGTCGGAAATCTCGCAGGTGAGCAGTTCGCCGTCGGCCTGATCGGCGAGGCAGGAGACCGACTCGTCGCCGACCGCATGGGCCACATAGGACAAGACAGGCGATCCCTGCGGATCAGAGGCAGACCAGGTGACGGTGACGCGGTCACCGGAGCGGATGGCAACGACGCCGGTGGGAGCGGAGGGCGGTGCACGGGGAACCACAGGGGCCGAAGCCACCGAGGCGGGACCGTTGCCGACCTCGTTGCGGGCGATCACGACGAAGCGCACAGAAACACCGTTGGTGAGTCCACCGACGACACAGGAGTCGCCGACTGATACCGCAACCCGGTAGGTGCAGGAGCGCAGCGGAGATCCAACGACCTGCACGGTGTAGGCATCGATCGGAGAACCATTGGCTGCGGCCGCGCTCCATGACACCTGGGCCTGACCCGGACCAGCAACAGCCACCACATCGGTGGCGGCGCTCGGGGCACCCGTCGGTCGCACGGGAGCAGAGATCGACGCGGCGCCTTCGCCGATGAGACTGAGGGCGACGGCGCGGAACCGGTACTCGGTGCCGTTGACCAGACCATCGATGACGCAGGAGTGATAGAGACTGATGCCGAGTCCAAAGACGACGAGGCAGGATCGCGAATCGTCCCCGACCACGGTGACCACGTAGCCGGTGATGGGCGAACCATTGGTGGCGGGGGTGCGCCAATCGATCGCCACAGAGCCATCACCGGGTACGACACGAAGACCTTCGGGGGCCTCCGGTGCACCCATCGGGGTGACCGAGGTGATGGCGTACTCGCCGGTGCCGATGGCATTGATGGCGAACACGGCGATGTCGTAGGGGATCTCGTTGCGCAGACCGGTGACCGTGCAGGAATCGCCGGTGTCGATACCGACCACGTAGCGACAACTGCGGACGAATCCGCCAAAGGTGGCGTTGACCTCGATAGCGGTGATGGTTGATCCGTTGTCTTCCGGCAGGGTCCATGACACGGTGGCACCGTTCATGATCGGGGTGGCCTCAACCGCTCCCGGCGCATCGGGGACACTCCGGGCGAGGAACGGGGCACTCGCCACCGAAGATGTCGAGCCGTTGGCGTTGGTGGCGCTGACAACGAACTGGTGAGTTGCGCCGGGTTCGAGGCCGAACACAACACACACGCCGTAGTCCAGATTGAAACCGCTGTTGGTGCAGGAAAGATCAGGACGCCCCACCACAGTCACAGTGAAACCGGTGAATGCCGAACCGTTGTCCGATGGCCGGTCATAGGAGACCCGGGCGTACAACATGCCGTCGGGGACAACCACAGTGGTGATGACGGGGACACCCGGCACTCCCGATGGAGTGACAGCAGAGGTTGTGGCCGCGACGCTCGAGCCGGCATCGTTGGTGGCGGTCACTGCAAACGTGACCGAGTTGCCGTTCGTGAGTCCGTCGATGGTGCACGAAAGAGACGCACTCACGGCAACGGCACAGCCGCGGGAGTCGTCGCCGACAACCCGAACGGCGTAGGAGAGAATCGCCGAGCCGTTGGAGACAGGCGCCGACCAGGTGACGGTGGCGGAACGATCACCGGCAGTGGCGCTCGCGGAGAGTGGCGCATCAGGAACACCATCGGGAGCAACGGCGACTGATGCGACCGACGATGCACTCGAGTCGATGGCGTTGACGGCGATGACCGTGAATGAATACGAGGTCTGGTTGGTGAGGCCGGTGACGACGCACGCATTGACCTCATCGTCGCCGGCAACGTAGCGACACCCGATGGCCGGATCAGCGACCGAGACGACCAGATACTCGGTGATCGGAGATCCGTTTGCCGCGCCGGCCGTCCAATGCACCGTGACTTGACGATCGCCGGCAACTCCGTACACACCGACAGGTGCGTCGGGGGCTGCTGCGATGAGTACGGACGCCGAAGGAGCAGAAGGAAGACCCACACCAGCACTGTTCGTGGCACTCACCACGAACGTCTGCCTGGTTCCGTTCTCGAGCCCCGTGATCACGCAGGAGGTTGCGGGGTTGATTGCCGTCTCGACCGAACAGGTGTTGTCGGGATCAGATGCAGGCCACGCCGTGTAGGCGGTGATTGGCGAACCGTTGGTGGCCGGAGCCGCCCACGAGATAGTGGCTCCCGAGTTGCGGGCAATCGCTGTGACCGCAGTGGGCGAAGCCGGAGGAGCACGGGGAGCGATGGGTTCGCTGGCCAGAGAATCGGCACCAACACCAACGGCATTGACCGCGGTGACGAAGAAGGAGTACTCCACTCCATTGGTCAGTCCGCTGACCACGCAGCTCGCGCTGGCACTGATCGCCACGCGCACCGAGCAGGTCCGCAATGGCGAACCGACGGTGGTGACGACGTAGGACTCGATGGGCGAACCATTTGGTGCGGCCGGGGTCCATTCCACCAACACAGCGCCGGGACGGGACGTTCCGTGCACCGCGGTGGCCTCACCGGGCAGGCCAGCTGGAGTGACCGAAGCTGAGGTGAAGGCGGCGCCCGCACCCACCGCATTGATGGCCACTACATCGACGGTGATGGCATCGCCATTGATGAGTCCGTCGATGACACAGGAGGTTGCGGATTCCGCGGTGACCTCGACCGAACAGGTCGCCGATGAATCACCGGTGACTGATGCCCGATACGACGTGACCGGCGAGCCGTTCGCCGCAGGCGTCGACCACGAAACGGTGGCACGGCCATCGCCACGAACAACTACGACGCCCGACGGAGCATCAGGTACTCCGGCGGGTACAACTGCGTCGGAGACCGAGGAGGATGTGCTCGTGCCAACACTGTTGGTGGCGCTCACGGTGAACCGATACGACACACCGTTGATCAGTCCGCGCACGACGCAGGTGTCGGGTTCGCCCGCTACGGGCACGGCGACACATGTCAGCGAACTGTCCGACACCGCGGTGACACGGAATGACCGAATGGGGGCCCCATTATCGGAACCGGGTGTCCAACTGACGAGAGCCTCACGGTCACCACGGGTGACGGCGACATCGATTGGTGACTCCGGTGCGGCGGCAGGAACGACCGAAGCCGAAGCGGCTGACGACACGCTCTCCCCCACCGCGTTTTCCGCGGTGACGGTGAAGGTGTAGGTCTGCCCGTTGACCAGCCCGGTGACCGCACAGGAACGAGCTGCATCGGCTGTCATTTCGACGGCGCAGGTGCGTGATGGGTCCTCGACCGTTGAGACGCGGTAGCGCAGAACAGCCGAACCGTTCGATGCTGCGGCGTCCCATGTGAGGGTGGCCCGACGATCGCCATAGGTGGCGCGAACCGCGGTGGGCGCGTCGGGGATGTCAGCAGGAACGACACCAAGGTGGATGCGGGTGATGTCGCCGCTACCGGCGTTACCGACCCAGACCTCGGTGCCGCGGACCGCGATGGCGGTCGGTGCATCACCGGTGGCGATCGTGCGGATCACCGCACCGGTACTGGCGGCGATCTGAGTGACGGTGTCATCGCTGGTGTTCGCCACCCAGACGAAGCTGCCGTCGGAGATAACCCCTGTCGGCGCGTTACCGACGGCGATGGTGGCGCGGACCTCGCCGGTGTTGGCATCGATCCTCGACACAGTTGCATCGGCGGAATTGGTGACCCATACGTTGGTGCCGTCCGAGGAGATCGACGAGGGAGCGCCACCGACGGCAATGGTTCGGATCGCTGAACCGGTGAGGGCGTCGAGTTGGGTGACCGAGTTATCCCAGATGTTGGCCACCCATACCGAGACCCCATCGGAGGAAACGGTCGATCGGGTGTCGACGCTCGGGTACTGCCAGTACTGGCCATTCCAGTCGGTGCGCAATGCAGGCGGTCCGACGCGAACGCTACGGATGAACTGCCCGGTGTTCGCATCGATCTGCGCCACTCGGTACTCGAGGAACTGGTACTGGAACGCATCGGGATACGCCAGGTTCCAGGTTCGGGCACGACGCATGTGGAACGTGCCGGTGACCCAGACATTGCGACCATCGGATGCGATGCCATTGGGATTCCAGGGAACATAAATGGTGCGAACAAACGAACCATCCGACGCGCGGTACTGGGTGATGCTCGACATCCGCTCGGCGTCGTACGAGGGGTTGTACCCGAGTTGGTTGGTGACCCAGAGGTAGGTGCCATCCGAGACGACGCCACCCGGCGTGAGGGGGTCGCCGTTTTCCGCGTTACCGAGCGGAATCACCCGCAGCAGTGCTCCGCCACCGGGATTGATAGCTCGAACGGTGTTGGCCGCCGAGTCGGCGATCCAGAGCTGCGTTCCATCCATCGACATTGACTGCGGGATGGAACCCAGCGACGTCGTGCGATCGGTTGCGAACTCTCCCGACACCACAGCAGGCCCGGGGCCAACAGCGTTATGGGCCGAAACAGCAAAGGTGTATGCGGTGCCGTTGGCGAGTCCGGCGACAACACAGGAACCATCCGCGGTAGTTCCGGAGGTGAACTCGACGGCACAGGACTTCGTGGGGTCCTGCACGGCGAAGGCGACGACTCGATTGATTGCCGTTCCGCCATCGTCAACGGGTGCCGACCATTCCACCTCGACGCTTGCGGCCCCAGCAGTGGCCGTGACCGCACGCACAGGACCAGGAGCAGCGGTCGGGGTGGCGTCCGCAGTTGCCACTGAGCGTTCACCGGCGCCGATTGTGTTGCGTGCCGTCACCCGGAACGAATACGCGGTGCCGTTCTCTAGACCTGTCACCGAGCAGGAGTTGAGCGAGGTTCCTGACCCGGGAACGAGATAGGTGCACGAGAGCAATGGGTCGGACACGCTGGCAACGAGGTAGCTCGAGATCGCAGAGCCATTCGCGGATGGAGTGATCCAACCGACGGTGACCCGTCCGTCAGATGCGAGCACACTGAGTCCGACGGGAGCATCGGGAGCGGAGGCAGGCGTGACTTCCTCGCTGGGCGCTGATGCTGCTCCGGTGCCGAGCGCGTTTGTCGCGGTGACTACGAACGTGTACGTGGTGCCGTTGACCACGCCATCGACAACGCAGGAGTTCGAGGTGGTGGTGCAGGTGAGCTCAGGATTTCCGACGGCGGTGACGGTGTAGCCGCTGATCGCAGAACCGTTCCCGGCGATCACGGGGTCGAGCAGCAGACTCTGGGAATCCCAGCTCACGGTGATCGAAGGCGTCGACGGTGAGACGTTCACCATTGCCTTCGTTCCAGTGGGAGCGCTGGGCACCGCCGCCGACAGCAACGCAGCCGACGGTTGGGAATCGGCGCCGGTGCCGGCGGCATTCGTGGCCGTGACGAGGAATGAATGCTCGACGCCGTTGGCCAGTCCCGAGATTTCACAGATGGTTCCGGTGGTGGTGCAGGAGCGCTCCGGCGAGGTCGTCGAGCGAACGCGATATCCGGTGATCGCCGAACCATTGGCGGGCGCCGGATTCCAGGACACGATCATCGAACCGGTGTGGTTCGCGGAATTCAGAGAGCCGAAGCGAGCGACAACTTCGGTCGGGGCTCCGGGCGCACCATAGGGAACCACCGCGTCGGTGGCACCCGAGATCGAGGAGTTGCCGTAGTAATCGGCGGCGGTCACCGTGAAGGAGTAGGCCCGACCAGGTTCGAGTCCGGTGACCACACACTGGGCGTTCCAATTTCCGACCCGGTAGAAGTAGGGCTCCGAGACACACGTCTTGGAGGGGTCCTCGACCGAGGTGACGGTGTAAACCGGCGTTCCCCAGTCGGGAGCATCCATTCGGTCGGTCCATGACACCGTTGCCTGGGAGTCGCCGGCGACGGCTCGAGCATTGCTCACCACGAAGGGCGACGGCACGACAGTCACCGAGGTCCAACCCTGCTCGGTCGATTGGCCGAACGCGTTGAAGGTGGCAACACGGATGTTCGTTGAGGTGTAGTTCGCCATCGGGAAGGTGCAGGTGACCGGGGCGGACACATCATCGGTGGGGACTACCGAGCAGAGCACTGTGCCGTTCTGCAGGCGTACGTCATAGCGATTGGCCGGGAACACCGAGTTGCTCGCCGGAGGCAACCACCGTGCGGTGACCGAACCATCGACCGCGGTTGCAGTGACCGATCGAACCCGTTGCGGCAGGTTGGCGACGACCCCCGCTGTGCGTGTTGATGCAGCCGATGTACCCACATCATTGATGGCGCGGACAGAGAAGTTGAACGAGAAAGGGCCGTACCAGTAGTAGGTGGGAGAGATCGGCAGTCCACTGACAACGGTGCAGGAGTTCAGCGCCGGACCGGAGTCGGGTACCTCATAGGTGCAGCCCGGACGCAGCGGGATCCAGTCGGGCACCGGGTTCGGTGAGTCGGGATCGACTGTGGCGGTCACGATGTACGAGGTGATCGGAGAACCATTCGCCTCTGGTGCGGTCCAGGAGACCTTGCCGTCGGAGAACGTGACACCGGTCGGCGCATCGGGAGCGGCGACATAGACGTAGTCCTCGGAAGCAATCGACTCGCGAGACGTACCGACACTGTTGGTGGCGGTGACGACGAATGCGAGCTCACGAGATGGGTCGACATCGTCGATCGTGCAATGGGCAGCGGGCTCACCCGGGCCACCTGTCGATGAACAGGTGACCGAAGGGTCGTCGACGGCGACGACGAGGTACGAGGTGACGGGCGCTCCGTTGGCCACAGCGGCGGTCCAACGGATCTCGCGCTTGTTGCCGTGGACCGCGTCGCCGACCGCTGTCGGAGCCTCAGGAGCTCGAACAGGAGTGATGGAGTCGGTGGGATTCGACGCTGCTCCGGTGGCCACGTCGTTGTTGGCCCGAACTTCGAAGGTGTACGCCTGACCCAGTTCGAGTGCGCCGATCGAGCATGCGGGCTCCGTGGTGTCGCTATCGACAATCACCGAACAGGTTCGGGTGGCGTCCTCTAGGGAGGTGACGGTGTAGCTCGTGATGCCATTTCCGACAAGGGGTTCCCAGCTGATGGTGGCGATGACATCGTCGAGTTCCACCGACACACCGGTGGGTGCCGCTGGCACGACCAGAGGCGTGACCACGGCCGTAGGTGCCGAGAACTCCGAGTAGCCGTAGCCCGACTGCGTGCGCACGACGAACGAGACGGGAACGCCGGCTTGGAACTGGAACGCCGCCGCACGACATGAACCCGATAGCGAAGATGCAAAGGCGGTGATGCACACGCGAGTCGATACTCCCTCGGCGTCAACGGCGAACACCTCACTCCATCGATTCGGACCACCACCTGGTGCATCAGGAACAGTCCAGGTGACATCGATGAATTCGCCGAGCAGGAATGCTCCCGTTTCGGAGACCTCGACATCGGTGGGTGCGTCAGTGGGACCACGACCGAGGAACTCGACAGTGAGCGACGAAGCACCAGTGCCGAGGTCGCTGGTTGCGGCAACAGAGATTGCGTATGTGACACCGGGGACGAGACCATCGATGGTGCACGTGTACCCAGCGGTGGTGCATGAGAGAGCGTCCGGCACTCCGGCAGAGGTGGCCGTGGCGGTGTACGAGGTCACCTCCGCCCACGGGGCCCAAACCGAGTTCCATGACACCGAAACGGAACGGGACCCAGCGGTGACCAGCGGAACGGAGGGTGCTGCCGGGAGCAGAGCGGGAACGATGAACTCCGAAGCGTCCGAGGGTTCACTCTCCCCGACCTCGTTGATCGCGACAACCTGGAAGATCTGACTGACGCCGACCGTGAGCCCCGAGATCGTGCAGGACGTGTCGTCAGTAACGCAGTTCAGCGAGGGATTGAACGAGGCATAGGCCCGATACGTCGGCGACGATCCGTGGCCAGAAGCCTGGGACCAAGCGACGGTGACTGTTCCCGGACCACGAGTGACGACGAGGTCGCTCGGAGCATCAGGAACAACGACGGCGTCGCTCGAAACGGAACGGGCACCAGCACCGACGGCGTTGGTGGCCACAACAGCGAACGTGTAGGAGACGGCCGGATCAAGTCCTTCAACAACGCAGGTACGAAGATCGGTGCCACCATCAGTGGGCGCCACATATGTACAGGTCTTCGAAGCATCCTGGTCAGCGACGACCAGGTAGGACAGGATCGGCGAGCCATTATCGATCGCCGATCCCCATCGGACGGTGGCGTTCGATCCGATGCGGAAGGCTGTGACACTCGCTGCGGCTCTCGGTACCTCGGGACGGGGTTGGGCCACGACCTGCACCGGAAGTCCGCGACCAGAGGCTGTCACTGCACGGATCTCGAAGGTGTAGGTCACACCGTTGTCGAGGCCGGTGAAGCGGCACCACAGCATTCGTGTCGACACACACGTGGACGGAGCGGTGACTTCCGGGTTCGACGAGACCGTGTATCCAAGAATGGGATCCTCGATGGTCGTCTCCGGAGCAGACCACGTGATGAACGACCGACCGTTCGTTCCATCCGTGGCGGATGCAGACGCCGGAGCATCGATCGACCCGATGACCACTGCGGCCGAGGGCTCGGAATCAAGCGAAGCGCCGACGATGTTGATCGCTCGAACCACGAATCGATAGGAGGTCTCCGCAACAAGGCCGGTGATCGTGCACTCGTTGAGCGAGTCGCCCGAGGACGGGACCTCATAGGTGCAGTTGAGCGTCGGATCAGCAGCAGACTCGACGCGATACGACTGAATGGCGACACCGTTATCCGCGGGTGTCTCCCAGGTGATGGTGGCCTGCAGCGCTCCGGCGGCGACATCGGGCGTGCCAACGGTTGCGGGAACAGTGCCGGGAACCATGACCGACGTCGGGGCTGAGGCATCCGAGGCACCAATGGCGTTCACTGCCCGCACGGTGAAGGAATAGCCGACGCCGTTGGTGAGACCACCAATCACGCAGGACGTGACCTCGGGTTCGCCGGTCGTGTTCGTGGCGATGCACCGCTTGGTGGGATCGCCAGCCGCAGTGGCGACATAGGAGGTGACCGGAAGATTCGGCGCGACCGCTGCAGTCCAACGGACCTCAATTTCACCATTTCCGCGAACAGCGGAGACAGACCCAGGTGCTTCAGGACGAGAACCGATGAGCACATCATCCGACGTCACCGAATAACGCGAGTTGCC